>NZ_QETL01000010.1:0-59438 GCF_003105135.1 Stenotrophomonas sp. SPM
GACCGCAGGCGCCATGGATGGCGCCTACGA
Organism: Stenotrophomonas sp. SPM; assembly: GCF_003105135.1. Classification (NCBI taxonomy): domain Bacteria; kingdom Pseudomonadati; phylum Pseudomonadota; class Gammaproteobacteria; order Lysobacterales; family Lysobacteraceae; genus Stenotrophomonas; species Stenotrophomonas sp. SPM. The sequence goes on from NZ_QETL01000010.1 coordinate 31, forward strand.
GCCCCCATGGATGGGTTCACGGCGTGTCCCGCGGTCCCACCCTGCCCGGCCAAGCGCGGATACCCGCAGTCGAGCAAGCTCGACTCTACGCAGTCGCGCCCAGCCACGAGGGGCTGCGCCGTTCGCGGGCAACCCAACTGAACGATTTCATCTGCAACTGTCACCCGGATCGTGTCTAATACCGCTCCCCACCTGCGGTCCCCACCCGAATGTCCCTCCAATCCCATGGCCCGGCGCCGTGCGACGACGCTGACGGCCACCTCGTCACCGCCGGTCCGCTGACCCCGCCCCCGGACAGCGCCGGCACCCCCGCCGACGAAAAAGCGCTGCGCCACTCGGTCGCCGAGGACGTGCAGGGCATGGTCCTGGCCACGCTGGTGGCCTCGCTGGGCCTGGCCATCTTCGCCAAGGGCGGGCTGATGATCGGCGGTATGGCCGGCGCGGCCTTCCTGCTGCACTACGCCATGGGCTGGAACTTCGGCCTGGTGTTCGTGCTGGTCAACCTGCCGTTCTACTGGGTGGCCGTGCGCCGCATGGGCTGGGAATTCACTCTCAAGACCTTTGCCGCGGTCACCGCCTGCGGCGTGCTCACCGACATCCTGCCGCGCTGGGCTGATTTTGCGCACATCGCGCCGCTGTACTCGGCGCTGGTCGGTGGCGCGCTGTCCGGCCTGGGCATCCTGTTCTTCATCCGCCACCGCGCCAGCCTCGGCGGTATCGGCATCCTGGCGGTGTACCTGCAGCGCACCCGCGGCTGGAGCGCCGGCAAGGTGCAGATGTCCTTCGACGCCTGCCTGATGGTGGCCGCGTTCTTCGTGCTGTCGCCGTCGAAGGTGATGTACTCGGCCATCGGCGCGGTGGTGCTCAGCCTGGTGCTGATGTTCAACCATCGCCCCGGCCGTTACATGGGCGTGTAAATCCACACACGGCGTTCGCCGGGCATGGCCCGGCGCTACCGGACCCGCTGCGGATGTGCGTCAGCGGCCCGCCGCCTGCACCCACGGTGGGGCCAGCTTCAGCAGCTGCGCATGCACCGGGCAATCCTCGGCATGCGCGCCGGGCAGGTAGCCCAGGCTCATCAGGAACTCGCCGGTGATCTCGCCGCCGGTGAAGCGGAACGTCTTCTTGAACAGCTTCACCCAGTCGGCCTTGCTGCGCGGGTGATGCGCGTCCAGCCACGCGGCGAAGCTGCCATGGCTGGCCCGCAGCTGCTGGATCACCTGCGCGTTGTGGATGGCGGCCAGCACCTTCAGACGGTTGCGGATGATGCCGGCGTCGGACAGCAGGCGCTCGATGTCCTGCTCGGCATAGGCCGCCACGCGGTCCACGTCGAAGCCATCGTAGGCCGCGCGGAAGCCCTCGCGCTTCTTCAGGATGGTTTCCCAGCTCAGCCCGGCCTGGTTGATTTCCAGCACCAGCCGCTCGAACAGCTCGCGCTCGTCGCGCTGCGGGAAGCCGTATTCATTGGCGTGGTAGAACTCATGCACCGGGTGGCCCGGGGCGATGCGGCAGTATCCGGACAAGGTGTTCTCCTGGCGGGCGGGCGTCCCATTATGCGCGGCGTGCAGGCGCCGGAGGCGCCCACCGGCTAGAATGGCGCCATGTCTGTAATGCCTACCTCCCTTGCCGATCACCTGCTCGTCGCGCTGCCGTCGCTGATCGACGCGACCTTTGCCCGCAGCGTCGCACTGATCTGCCAGCATGACGAGAACGGGGCCATGGGCGTGCTGGTCAACCAGCCTTCCGAATACACGCTGGGCGAGGTGCTTTCGCAGATGGACATCACCACCGGTGATGGTGAGCTGCAGGCGCGCGTGGTCCTCAACGGCGGTCCGGTGCATCCCGAGCGCGGTTTCGTCATCCACGACGACGCGCGCGACTGGGATTCCAGCCTGCGCGTGAGCGAGGGGCTGTACCTGACCACCTCGCGCGACATCCTCGAAGCGATGGCCCGCGGTGAGGGGCCGGCCAATGCCGTGGTCACCCTGGGTTGTGCCGGCTGGGGGGCAGGGCAGCTGGAAAGCGAACTGGCCGAGAACAGCTGGCTGACCGTGCCGGCCGATGCCGAGCTGGTGTTCCAGCTGCCGCTTGAGCAGCGCTGGCAGGGCGCGGCCTCGCGCATCGGCGTGGACCTGTTCCGGCTGACCGATTACAGCGGCCATGTCTGAGCCCGCCGCGCCCGTCCCGGTTCCTGCCGCCCCGGCCATCCGCCGCGATGGCACCGTGCTGGGGTTCGACGTGGGCTCGCGACGCATTGGCGTGGCCATCGGCAGTGCCTTCGCTGCGCATGCGCGCGCGGTGGCCGTGGTCGATGTGCACGGCAACGGCCCGGACTGGGCCGCGATCGAGCGCCTGCTCAAGGAATGGAAGCCAGACGGCCTGGTGGTGGGCGATCCGCTCACCCTGGATGGCCAGGACCAGCCCAACCGCAAGCGCGCGCAGGGCTTCGCCCGCCAGCTGCGGGAACGTTTCAAGCTGCCGGTGGCGATGATCGACGAGCGTTCCAGCTCGGTCGAGGCCGCCCGCCGCTTCGCCGTCGAGCGCGCCGAAGGGCGCAAGCGCCGCCGTGATGCGGCCGCCCTCGACGCCGTGGCCGCGGCGGTGATCATCGACCGCTGGCTGTCGTCCCCCGACGACGCCACCCCCATTCCCTGACTGCCGACTCCTGCCATGACTGCCCAGCAACTCGATGCTTCCGGACGCCTGCGCCACCTGCTGACCCTTGAGGGCCTGCCGCGCGAAACCCTGCTGCAGCTGCTCGACCGGGCAGGGCAGATCCGCGATGCCGCCGTCGGCCGCGTCGGCAACAAGCGCCAGGTGCTGGCCGGCTCGGCGGTGTGCACGCTGTTCTTCGAACCTTCCACCCGCACCCGCAGCTCGTTCCAGCTGGCCGCGCAGCGCCTGGGCGCGGACGTGCTGAACTTCGATGCCTCCACCTCGTCGACGCGCAAGGGCGAAACCGCCTGCGACACGCTGAAGAACCTGGAAGCGATGGGCGTGCGCGGCTTCGTGGTGCGCCACCCCGATGACGGCGCGGTCGCCGCACTGGCCGCAGCGGCCGGCGAGGGCACCGCGCTGGTCAATGCCGGCGACGGCCGCAGCTCGCACCCGACCCAGGGCCTGCTGGACATGCTGACCCTGCGCCAGGCCAAGGGCCCGGATTTCTCCAAGCTGAAGGTCGTGATCGTCGGCGACGTGAAGCACTCGCGCGTGGCCCGCACCGACCTGCATGCACTGCGCACGCTGGGCGTGGGCGAGATCCGCGTGTGCGGTCCGCAGTCGCTGCTGCCCGACGACGAGACCCTGAAGGACTGCGTGGTCGGCGATGATTTCGACGGGATGCTGGAAGGCGTCGACGCGCTGATGATGCTGCGCCTGCAGCGCGAGCGCATGGAAGAAGGCCTGGTGCCGTCGCTGGAGCAGTACCACGCGCAGTACGGCCTGAATGCCGAACGCCTGGCCCGCGCCGGCAAGGATGCAGCCGTGCTGCACCCGGGCCCGATCAACCGTGGCGTGGAAGTGACCGACGACGTGGCCGATGGCCCGCAGTCGTGGGTGCTGCGCCAGGTCGCCAACGGCGTCGCCGTGCGCATGGCCGTGCTGGAAACCCTGCTGGGCTGATCGCCCGCTCGGGTCGGCAAAATGCTCTGGTAGATGCCAACCTTGGTTGGCACTACTGGTCCGTGACGATCGATCTCTGCCGGTCGCACGAACCCGCAAGGTCCCACTCGCACCACGCGTGGGGATACCCGCCAAGCTGCGTGGTCATTCATGCTCTGATCGGATTCCCCATCACGTACATCGCGTGACGAAACAGCGATTCATCAGAGCGGATCGCGTGATCGTGATAGCAGGCTTGCCACAAGCGCCCGATCCGTCCCAGCAATCGGTTTACCTGCTGGGCGGGTCCGCGACTTGAAACGCTTCATCACGTTCTCAAGCGTTCCTGCACGTAGTTCGACCAGCCAGTGGATATGGTCGGGCATGACCACGTAGGCAACGGAGCGGGTGAAGCCTTCCTGATCGAGCCTCTGAAACTCGCGGATAGCGACCGCTGCCATAGCGTCGTTGGAACACCTTTGTGCGGCCGTCCACGACGGTGGTGAGTAGGTAGAAGAAGCCGACGCTTGAATGGCGACCGATAAGAAGGCGGACATTCTGCATTGAACAAGCATGGCCGGGCCAGCTTGTCTGCAATATCAGGGAGCAACGCTGTTTCTGGTAGGCCAGTGCCAACCGAGGTTGGCATCTACCAAGGCGGTGCGCGGAGCAGCACGGGCACCTGCGTGCCAACCAAGGCTGGCATCTACCATGGTGGCATGGGATCAGCCGGGGTGTAGTCGAGCCGTCAGCGCTTCTGCGCGAACAGCCATGCCCACATCGCCGGGTCGGCGTAGGTCGCGTCCCACGCGTTGTGGTTGCCGTCGGGGTATTCGGTATAGCGCACGTCGAGCGCGCCGGCTGCCTGGAACGCAGCGTGCAGGCGGCGGTCGTCGGCCGGGGGCACCACGTCGTCCTGCGCGCCGTGGAAGATCCAGATCGGCGTCTGTCGCAGGCGCTGCGCGATCGCCGCATAGGGATCAGCTTCGTGCGCCACCTGTTCGACGAACAGGGTCGGGCGTACCGCGCGCGGAGCAAGCACCGCACCGCATACCGGCACGATGGCCGCAAAGCGCTGCGGTTCGTCCAGCGCGATGTTCCAGCTGCCGTAGCCGCCCATCGACATGCCGGTCAGGTACTGCCGCGCGGGGTCGGCACCGAACTCAGCGATCGCTGCATCCAGCGCGGCCACGGCCACACGGTTGTTGTGGCCGTTCCATTCCTCGTCGCCGGGCACCTGCGGGAACACCGCCAGCGCCGGGAAGTCGGTCGCATGTTCGCGCAGGTACGGGCCCAGCCCGGCATGGGTCTGCTTGACGCCATCGCGACCGCGCTCACCCGAGCCATGCAGGAACAGCACCACCGGCAGCGAGCCGGGCGTGCGTGCCGCCACCGCCGGAATGAAGACCTGATAGTAGGCCGTCTGCCCGTCCACCTTCACCGCACGGGATTCGAAGTGGCCACGCGCGCTGTGGGGCGTGCTGGCGCAGGCGGCCAGCATCAGCAGGGACAGCAGCGGCAGCAAGCGCAGCAAAGGACGGACCATGACGTTTCCTCAAGGGTTGGAAGCGTTTTCATGGTAGTGCGTCGGCGTGCGCCGGGCATCGTGCAGCGCGTCACTGCGGGCGCGGGAAACTGGCGATGATGTCCAGCTGCTCCTGCGCCTCGGCATTGCCCTCGGCAGCGGCGGCCTGCACCTGCGCCATGTCCGGGTGCATCACCACCAGCAGCGGGTTCTCGCACACCGGGCAATCGTACTCGGTGGCATCCTCGTCCAGCTCCATCACCATCGCCCGCGCGTTGCCTTTCCATTCGCAGGCGGCACAGGTATGCATCTGCTCGCGCCAGCCGGGCTGGAAGTAGTTTTCAATAGTCGTTGCCATGGTGGCGTCCGGAAGGTCATGCAGCTGGGGTCGGAGCCCTGTTGCGCAGGGATCCGACCCCATGCGGGGAATCAGTGCAGCAGGATGAGGGTGGCCAGGCCGAGGAAGCTGAAGAAGCCCATCACGTCGGTCACCGCAGTCACCACCACGGTGCCCGCCACAGCCGGATCCACGTTCATACGCTTGAGCAGCAGCGGCAGCAGCACGCCGGCCAGCGCCGCGGCCAGGAAGTTGATGATCAGCGCCAGGGTGATCACCAGTGACAGCAGCATGCTGTGGAACCACACGAACGCGATGAGCCCGACCAGCAGGCCGATCAGCGTGCCGTTGATCAGCGCCACGCGCGCTTCCTTCCACAGCAGGATGCGCGCATTGCTCTGGCCCACCTGGCCCAGCGCAATGCCGCGCACCATCAGGGTCAGCACCTGCACCGCCGCGTTGCCGCCGACGCCGGCGACGATCGGCATCAGCACTGCCAGCGCCACCACCTTCTGCAGGGTCAGTTCGAACTGGCCGATCACGCTGGCGGCGAGGAACGCCGTGCACAGGTTGATACCCAGCCAGACCACACGGCCGCGCACGGCACGCTTGATCGGCGAGAACAGATCCTCTTCCTCGTCAAGGCCGGCCGCGCCCAGTGCCTGGTGCTCGGCCTGCGAACGGATGATGTCCACCACGTCATCGATGGTGATGCGGCCGAGCAGGATGTTGTTGTCGTCCACCACCGGCGCGGACACCCAGTCATGATCGGAGAACTGCCGGGCGACTTCCTGGTCGCTCTCGCCGACGTCGATGGCTGGCTGTTCGTCGTCGATCAGGCGGTTGATCGGCGTGGTGTCTTCGTGGGTGACCAGTGCGGCCAGTGACACGCGGCCGAGGTACTGGTGGCGTCGGCTGACCACGAACAGGTGATCGGTGTGGTCGGGAAGTTCGCCACGCAGGCGCAGGTAGCGCAGCACCACGTCGACGTTGACGTCGGCGCGCACGGTCACCACGTCCGGGTTCATCAGTCGGCCGGCACTGTCCTCGGGATACGACAGCACCTGTTCCAGGCGCTCGCGGTTCTCGCGGTCCATCGACTTGAGGACCTCGTCGATGACCGTATCGGGCAGGTCCTCGACCAGGTCAGCCAGGTCATCGATGTCCAGGTCTTCGACCGCGGCGATGATTTCGTCGGGGTCCATGTCCGCGAGCAGGCTCTCGCGCACTTCCTCGCCGACGTGGACCAGCACCTCGCCATCGTCCTCGGGATCGACCAGCCCCCACACCACTTCGCGCTTGCCCGGGGGCAGCGATTCGAGCAGGTTGCCGATCTCGGCCGGCGCCAGCGTGTTGACGAGCCGACGCACCGGCCCCAGCCGGCCGCTGTCCAGTGCATCGGACAGCATCCGCAGTTGGCGTGCAGTCTTGTCGTGGCGTACGGCTTCAGCCATCACAGCTCCCGCGGGAAGAGAAAAGCCGCGATCCCGGCAAGGATGCGGCAAGAGGGGTGTTCAGCGCGTCATTATCGCAAGCAGATGTTTCAACGCATAGCCGCCGGGCCGTGCCCGGCGAGCGTGTAGCGCGGCAGTCAGGGAGTCTCGGCCACCAGCGCCAGCCAGCGCTCGATGCCGCGGCGGTCGCGCGCGGCCAGCAGCTTCGGCGCGCGCGCGCGCAAGGTGGCCAGGTCGGCCTCGCGGATCGCACGACGCACTTCCAGCAGGGTGCCCGGGTGCAGGCTGAACTCGCTCAACCCCAGTGCCAGCAGCAACGGGGTCATGCGCGCGTCGCCGGCCATCTCGCCACACACCGCCACCGGGATGCGATGGCGTGCGCCGGTGTCGATGACCATCTGCAGCAGGCGCAGCACCGCCGGGTGCAGCGGCGAATACAGCTCGCCCAGCGCCTCGTTGTTGCGGTCGGCGGCCAGCAGGTACTGCACCAGGTCGTTGGTGCCGATCGACAGGAAGTCGACCAGGTCGATGAAGCTCTCCAGCGCCAGCGCAGCGGCGGGCACTTCGATCATCGCGCCCAGCGACACGTGCTCGGCCACCACGTGGCCTTCGCCGCGCAGCTGTTCGGTCAGCTTGAGCATGCGCCGGCGTACCGCCAGCAGTTCCTCGCGGGTGCTGACCATGGGGATCAGCACGCGCAGCTTGCCGTAGGCCGACGCGCGCAGGATCGCGCGCATCTGGGTGTCGGAGACCTTCGGCCGCGCCAGCGACAGGCGCACGCCGCGCAGGCCCAGTGCCGGGTTTTCCTCGTTGCTAAGGGTCAGCCCGGTGCGGTCGGCCTTGTCCGCGCCCAGGTCGAGGGTGCGGATGGTGACCGGTCGCCCGCTCATGCCCAGAGCGGCATCGCGGTAGGTCTGGAACTGTTCTTCTTCGTCCGGCAGCTCGTTGCGCTGCAGGAACAGGAATTCGGTGCGGTACAGGCCCAGCCCCTGCGCGCCCAGCGCATGCGCCTGGGTCACGTCCTCCAGCGATTCGGCGTTGGCCAGCAGGGCGATGTCGACCTGGTCGCGGGTACGGCTGGGTTTGCTGCGCAGGCGGCCAAGCTCGCGCTGCTCGCGCGCGTGCTCCTTCAGGCGCACGCGGTAATCGCGCAGGTTGTCGGCTTGCGGGTTGACGGTAATGCTGCCGTCGGCACCATCGATGATGAGCACGTCGCCGTCGGCGATGCGGCTGAGCACCTGCTGCACGTTGACGATGAGCGGCAGGTGCAGGCTGCGGGCAAGGATCGCGCTGTGCGACAGCGCGCTGCCGGCGGCGGTGACGATGCCGACCACACCCTGCGCCTGCAGCTGGGCCAGCTCGGACGGGGCGATGTTGTCGCAGACCAGGATCTCGCCGGCCAGGCCCTTCACCACCGGCGGGCGGTCGGGCTGCAGGAAGGCATGGATGCGGCCGATCACATGGTCCAGATCGTCCATGCGGCTCTTCAGGTAGGCATCGTCCATGCCATCGAAGACCTTGGCCAGGCGGTCGCGCTGCAGGCGCAGCGCGTAGCCGGCACTGTAGGGACCGCTGCGGATCAGTTCGTCCAGGCCATACAGCAGTTCGGGGTCGTCCAGCAGCAGCGCGTGCAGGTCGAGGAACTCGCCGACATCGTGGCTCAGTGCACCGTGCAGGCGCTGGCGCAGGTCATGCATTTCCGCGCGTGCGGCATCCAGTGCGCGGTGCAGGCGTGCCAGCTCGGCCTCCACCTGGTGTGGCGCGACGCGTTGTTCGGCGACCTCAAGCGCGTGCGGCAGGCGCACCCGCGCCCGTCCCATCGCCGAACCGCGTGCGGCGCCGTGGCCGGCCAGCAGCTGTACCGGCCGTTGGCCGGTGGCAGGTTGGCCGGCGCGTGCGCGTGGCACGCTCAGCTGTCCTCGTCGAAGCGGCGCTCGAACAGGTCGACCACGGCATCCATCGCCGCGGCTTCATCCTCGCCGTTGATGCGGATGGTGACCGGGGTGCCCTGGGCGGCGGCCAGCAGCATTACGCCCATGATGCTCTTGGCGTTGATCTCACGGCCCTTGGCGGCCATGGTCACGTTGCAGCGGAATGGGGCCAGCGTCTGCACCAGCTTGGCGGTGGCCCGGGCATGCAGGCCCAGGCGGTTGCTCACGGTGAGTTCTCGTTCAAGCATCGTCGACTATCGCTCCATTACGGGTGCCCGCCGCGGCTGTGGCGGGCAGTTGATCCAGTCCCTGTTCCGGATAATTCATCACCCGCAGCAACATCGGCAGACTCAGCGCCGACACCCGGCGAACCGGGGTCCCCAACCGGGCCAGCTGCCCGGCAAGGTTGGCGGGGCTGGCGCCGTACAGGTCGGTCAGGATCAGCACGCCTTCGCCACCATCGACCCGGCGCAGAGCAGCCGAGGCGAGCGGGAGAAGGGCATCCAGGTCTGCGTCGAACGGTACTTCGAAAGCTTCGGTTTTCAGCGGCAATTGCCGCAGGAGCCGGGTCGCCACGTCAAGCAGGGCGGTCCCGACCCCGGGATGTGTTACGAGGAGAATGCCACAGGTCATTACTGCACGTTAACAGGTCGAGGTGAATTGGCGATAGCAGCAGGAGAGGGGCACTGTGTCCCGTATTCAGCGTTGCCGGGGTCAGAGCCCTTTTTCGTTGAAAAAGGGATCCGACCCCATCCCTCAATCCTGTTCGCGGTGGTACGTGGCCACGTCATCCCAGCCCATCTCGCGGGCGTGCCGTGCCATGCGCTCGGCCAGGTACACCGAGCGATGCTTGCCGCCGGTGCAGCCGAAGGCCACGGTCACGTAGCTGCGCGTGCCATCGCCCAGCTTGGGCAGCCAGGTGTCCAGGAAATCCATCAGCTGGGTCAGGTAGCGCTGCACGTCCGGCTGCGCTTCCAGGTAGTCACGCACGCCGGGCTCGCGGCCGCTGAGTGCACGCAGGTCCGGGTCCCAGTGCGGGTTGGGCAGCACGCGCGCATCGAACACGAAGTCGGCCTCGGCCGGCACGCCGCGCTTGTAGGCAAACGATTCGAACAGCAGCGACAGGCGCGTGGCGTGGCCCATCGCGAACTCGGTGATGATGCGCCGGCGCAGCTGGTGCACGTTCAATGCACTGGTGTCGATCACCACGTCGGCCTCGCGGCGCAGCGGTGCGATCAGCTCGCGCTCGCGGGCGATGGCTTCGGGCAGCGACAGGCCGAGCTGGCTCAGCGGGTGCCGGCGACGGGTGTCGGCATAGCGCTTGAGCATCGTCTCGTCGCTGGCCTCGAAGTACAGCACCTTCGTTTCCACGCCGGCATCGGTGGCCAGCGTGCGCCAGTCGCCCAGCTGGCTCAGGTCGGCCTGGCCGCGGACGTCGATGCCCACCGCCAGCCGGCGCGGCGCGCCACCGTCATGGTTCTCCAGCACGCTGCGGACGAAAGCCGGCAGCAGCTGGATCGGCAGGTTGTCCGAACAGTAGTAGTCCTGGTCCTCGAAGGTCTTCAGGGCGACGGACTTACCCGAGCCGGACAGGCCGCTGACGATGATCAGGGTCGGGGCGGTGGGGGTGGGGGTGCTCATGGACAGGCTCTTGGTGGTGGGGCTCAGGGCGTTCGCCGTTCCAGCAGGTTGCTGTGGCGGGCGATGAACATCGCCGCCGGGTCGATACCCTTGGTACGCAGAATGTGCAGGCGGGTGGCCGCCTCGGTCAGGACCGCCAGGTTGCGGCCGGGCATCACCGGCAGGGTGATCAGCGGCACGTCCAGGTCCAGCACGTGGCGGGTGCCCGAATCGCCGGTCAGGCGCTCGTAACCGTGCGGGGTGGGTTCGGTCATCGGCTTGGTCAGGTGGACGATCAGCCGAAGGTACTTGTTCTTCTTTACCGCCGTATCACCGAACATCTCGCGCACGTTCAGCACGCCCAGGCCGCGCACTTCCAGCAAATCCTGCAGCAGTTCCGGGCAGGTGCCATCGAGCACGTCGGGGGCGATCTGGGTGAATTCGGGGGCATCGTCGGCCACCAGGCGGTGGCCGCGGCTGAGCAGTTCCAGTGCCAGCTCGCTCTTGCCCGACCCAGCCTCGCCGGTGATCAGCACGCCGATGGAGTAGATCTCCATGAACACGCCATGCAGGATCACCCGCGGCGCCAGCGTGCGCGCCAGGTGGTAGGACAGGTGGTTGAGCAGTTCATGGCCACGCTTGGGCGACAGCCACAGCGGCGTGCCGGATTCATCGGCGGCCGCGCGCAGGTCTTCCGGGCAGGGCTGGTTGCGGGTCAGCACCAGTGCCAGCGGGTGCGACTGCATGATCTTCTCGATGGTCTCCCAGCGCTGGCGCGGTTCCAGCGCGTCCAGCCAGGACAGTTCCTCGGTCCCGAGGATCTGCACCTTGTTGGGATAGATCGCATTGAGGTAGCCAGCCAGCGAGGGGCGGCGGGAGACCGTGTTGCCGGCTTCCAGCTCGCGTTTCTCGCCGGCCTTGCCGGCGGCCCAGCGCAGGCCCAGCCGCTCGCGCTGCTGGTCGAACAGTTCGCGTGCGGTGATGCTGGTATTCATGCGGCGCTCGCCGATGGAGGAAGGTCCAGGGCCTCGCGGAGTTCCCCTGCGTCGCCGGCCGCGCGCAGGGCGTCGCGGATCGACGGCGTCGAGAACAGTTCGGCCAGTTCGGACAGCAGCATCAGGTGCTGGTGGGTGTAATGGGCGGGGACGGCCATGGCGAACACCAGGTCCACCGGTTCATCGCCGCCGAAATCGACCGGGGTCTGCAACCGCAGCAGGGCGCCGCGGGGACGGTCCAGGGCAGGGGCCCGGCCGTGGGGAATGGCGATGCCGCAACCGATCACCGTACTGCCCAGGGCTTCGCGCTGGCACAGGTTGAGGTAGATCTGTTCGGCGTTGGCCTGGCGGCAGGCCAGCAACCCGGCGGCGGCCTGCAGGACGCTGTCGCGGTCGGTGGCCGTGCAGAGCTGGGTCTGCACGGCCGCCAGGAGGTCAGTCAGTGGCATGTCTGCGGGGAGCGGTGGCGATCAGCCGCCATTGTCGCCCACCGGCAGCGGTGCGTGCTGCTGTTTTTTCTCCTTGTGCTTGATCACCAGACGGTCGAGCTTGTCTGCCAGCACGTCGATGGCGGCATACATGGTCTGGCCGCCGGCTTCGGCGTGCAGGGTCTGGCCGGGAATATTGAGGCTGGCGTCGACGTGGTGTTCGGTCTTCTGCAGCTTGAGGGTTACCCGCGCTTCGCAGTGCTGGTCGAAGTGCTTTCCGACCCGGGCCAGCTTTTCTTCAACATACGACTGCAGGGCCGGGGTGACTTCGACATCTTTGCCAAACGTTTCGATGCGCATCGGGTTTCTCCTGTGTTCGGATGTGCCAATGAACCTCTCCGCCGGGCGCGGCGGCGCGTCAAGCGATTCTGACCCTTTCGTGCGAGGCGGAGATGTTCATGGCCTCACGATACTTCGCCACGGTGCGCCGCGCTACTGGAATTCCCGACGTTTTGAGCAGGTCAGCCAGCTTGGCGTCAGAAAGCGGCTTGCGTGGGTTTTCGTCATCGATCAGGCGGCGGATCATCGCCTGGATGGCGGTACTGGATGCTTCGCCACCGCCTTCGGTGTCGATGCCGGATGCAAAGAACGCGCGCAGTGGCAGGGTGCCGCGCGGCGTGCGCACGTGCTTGCGGGCGATCGCCCGCGACACGGTGGATTCGTGCAGGCCCAGTTCGGCGGCGATCTCGCGCAGGGTCAGCGGGCGCAGTGCCTGTTCACCGAATTCGAGGAAGCCGGCCTGCTGCTGGATCAGGCTGCGCACCACCCGCAGCAGGGTCTCGCCGCGCGCCTGCAGGCCCTTGAGCAGCCAGCGCGCTTCCTGCAGCTGCGCGCGCAGGTAACCGGCGTCGGCGTCGCCGCAGCGGCGGATCATCTGTTCGTAGCCGCGGTGGATGATCACCTTGGGCCCGGCGTGGGCGGCCAGGGCGGCGCGCCACAGGCCGTTCTGCCGCCACACCACCACGTCCGGCACCACGTAGGTGTCCTGCGCCAGCGGTGCGATCTGGATGCCGGGGCGCGGGTCCAGCGAGCGCAGCAGGGCGACCGCGGTCTCGACCTCGGCCAGCGGCTGCTTCAGTTCCTGGGCCAGGCCGGCCACGCCGCTGCGCGGCAGGCGCTCCAGCGGGCCGGCGGCGACCTGCCGGGCCAGCGCCAGGCCGGGGGTGTCGGCGGGCAGCACGTCCAGCTGCAGCTGCAGGCATTCGCCCAGGCAGCGCGCGGCCACGCCCACCGGGTCAAAGCGCTGCACCTGGTGCAGCACGGTGAGGATCTCGTCTTCGCCGGCATGGATGGCCGGCAGCAGGGTTTCGGCGATGGTCGCCAGCGGCTCGCGCAGGTAGCCGTCTTCTTCCAGCGCATCGATCAGCGCCGCGCCGATGCTGCGGTCGCGCATCGACAGATGCGACAGGTGCAGCTGCCACAGCAGGTGGTCGGCCAGCGTCTCGACCTCGGCCACGCGCTCGGCGGCGCTGCCGGTGTCTTCATCGTCGTCAAAACTGCCGCTGCTGCCGGGGTTGTTCCAGTCCAGCTCGGCCGGGGCCCAGTCGTCGCCGCTGGGCGCGGCCGGTTCCGGCGGCGCATCGCTGTCGGCACCGCCGTCATCGGCGCTGTCGCCGCTGGCACCGGCACCGGCATCGCTGCTGTCGGCCCAGTCCAGCAGCGGGTTGCTTTCCACCGCTTGGGCGATTTCCAGCTCCAGCTCGGTGGTGGACATCTGCAGCAGCTTGATCGCCTGCTGCAGCTGTGGTGTCAACACCAGCTGCTGTCCCAACGATGTCTGCAGCCGAGTTTTCATGCCTATGCCGAAACGGAGGGGATGGGCCCGGCGTCCGCGGTCACAGCTTGAAGGAATCTCCAAGGTAGACGCGACGGACGTCGGCGTTGTCCAGGATCGCTTCCGGCGAGCCCTGGGCGAGGACGGTGCCCTCTGCGAGGATATACGCGCGGTCGCAGATTCCCAAGGTTTCGCGCACGTTGTGGTCGGTGATGAGCACACCGATGCCGCGCTGCTTGAGATGGGTGACGATGCGCTGGATCTCGCCGACCGAGATCGGATCGACGCCGGCGAAGGGTTCGTCGAGCAGGATCAGGCGCGGCTTGGCGGCCAGTGCGCGGGCGATCTCGCAGCGACGGCGTTCACCGCCGGACAGGCTGGCGCCGAGCTGGTCGGCCACGTGGCCCAGCTGCAGTTCGTCGAGCAGGCCGCTGAGTTCGCGCTCGCGGCCGGCCGAATCCAGATCGTCGCGCAGCTCCAGCACCAGGCGGAGGTTGTCGGCCACGGTCAGCTTGCGGAACACCGACGGTTCCTGCGGCAGGTAGCCCACGCCCTGCTTGGCGCGCGTGTACATGGGGTCGCCGGTGATGTCCTGGCCATCGAGCACGATGCTGCCGGCATCGGCCTCCACCAGGCCCACGATCATGTAGAAGCAGGTGGTCTTGCCGGCGCCGTTGGGGCCGAGCAGGCCGACCACTTCACCGGCATCGAGGGTCAGCCCGAAGTCCTTGACGACTTCGCGCTGCTTGTACTTCTTGCGCAGGCCCTTGGCGACAAGCATTACTTCTTGCTCCCGGCCGCCGGCGCTGCAGGCGTCTTGTTCTTGGGCGGAATGACGGTACGCACGCGGCTGCCGTCGCCACCGGAATTCATCTCGCCGGTACGGGTGTTGTAGACCATGCGCTGGCCGGCATTGGTACCGCGCGCGCTGGTCACCTTGTAGTTGCCGGTGAGGGTGATGATCTCGGTCTTGATGTCATAGTCGATCTTGTCGGCCACCGCGTCCATCCAGGTGCCGTCATCGAGTTGCTGCTTCATCTTGGCCTGCTTGCCGGTGAACACGGCACGCACGGCCTCGCCGTCCTTCATGTAGATCTCGGCCTCGGACGAACGCAGGTCCAGCGAGCCTTGGGTGATGACGACCCCCTGCGACAGCGTGGTCTTGCCGTCGCCGGTGAGGTTGCCGGCCTGTGCGCCGGCATCGATGTTCATGGGCTCGTTGCGGTCGGTGGACTTGGCCTGCGCGAAGGCGGGGACCAGGAGACCAAGGGCGAGCACGGCAGCAAAGGGAATCTTCATCGGGGTCCGTTCTACCGGTGAGGCTGCCCGGTCAGGCCGGGCGGCGGGTGGGGGCTGCGGCCCTGCGCCAGTCGCAATGGCGACGTCGCGGGCCAGCGGCGGAATCAGCGTTGGGGCGTGTAGCGGCCCTTGGACTGGCTGAGGAAATGATACGTGTTGTTCTTCGAATCCACCTCGAACCCGACGCCGGACTGTTCCATGCCCGGGCGGGTCATGGTGACCCGGGCATCGGTACGGGCGCGGCTTTCCTTCGGGAACACGTCCAGGTGGTCGGTACGGAAGGTGGTGGGCACCACGCCGGGGGCGGCCGGGCTGTCGCCGGAAACGTCACCGCGCAGCTTCATCTGGTCGCCCTTGGCGCTGAGCCAGCCGGTCTGCGAGCGCAGGGTCCAGTGCTGGCCGTCCTTGTCGGGCATCTCGAACAGCGGGGTGGTGATGTTGATGGTCTGGTCGCCGCGCTGGCGCTCCAGCAGTGGTGCGCGCAGGGTGGTCGATTCCTTGCCCTGTTCGTCCAGCGCCACGATCTGGAAATCGTGCAGGATGTAATCCACGCCGACGTCCTGGCCGGTCTGCACCGGGCCCTTGTCGCGGTTGCGCAGGGCGGCCCAGCTGCTCAGCAGGGCCGCCAGCAGCAGGCCGATGCCGAGCACGGTGCGCCAGTTCAGCGTCGGAGCATTCATGCGCCGAACCTCGCCAGCACCGCATCGATGTGCCCCTGCGCGGCCAGCAGCACGTCGCAGAGCTCACGGGCGGCGCCACGGCCGCCGTCGCTGCGGGTGGTCCAGTGCACGCGCTCGGCGATCCACGGGTGGGCGTTGGCCGGGGCCACGGCCAGGCCGACCGCGCCCAGCGGCGCCAGGTCCGGCAGGTCGTCGCCCATGAACGCCACCTGGTCCAGGCCGATGCCGTGCTGGGCGCACAGCGCCTGCACGCTGGCCAGCTTGTCGCCCACCGCGATCTGGGTGTCGATGCCCAGGTCGGCACCGCGGCGCAGCGCCGACTGGCTGTTGCGCGCGGTGATCAGCACGGGGTGGATGCCATGCTGCTGCAGCAGTTTCAGACCCAGACCATCCTGCACGAAGTACGCCTTGCTCTCGTTGCCGTCCTTGTCGTAGTACAGCCGACCGTCGGTGAGGGTGCCGTCCACGTCGAAGCAGGCCAGGCGGATACGGGCCGCGGTAGCATGCAGGTGGGCGGGGAAGGCGGGCAGGGGGGACCAGGGCATCAGGGCATCAGGCTCGATTGGGGCGGGTGCGGGGTACAGTCTGAATGGGGTCTACCGACTCTCGGTTAAACCACCCGGGCCCGCAACAGGTCATGAATGTTCAGCGCGCCGACCGCGCGGCCCTGGCCATCGACCACGATCAGGCCGTTGATCTTGTGGGTCTCCATCAGCCGCGCGGCTTCCACCGCCAGCTGGTCGGCGCCGATGGTGCGCGGGTTGCGGGTCATCACCTCGGCGATCTTCGCCGTGCGCACGTCAAGCTCGGTATCCAGCGCGCGGCGAAGGTCGCCGTCGGTGAACAGGCCGATCAGCACGCCCTGGGCATCGACCACGGCGGTCATGCCCAGCCGCTTGCGACTCATCTCGACCAGTGCCTGGCTGAGGCTGGCCTCGGCATCGACCTTGGGCAGGTCCTCGCCGCTGTGCATCACGTCGGTGATGTGCAGCAGCAGGCGGCGGCCGAGGCTGCCGGCCGGGTGCGAGCGGGCGAAATCGTCGGCGGTGAAGCCGCGCGCGTCGAGCAGGGCCACGGCCAGCGCATCGCCCATCGCCAGCGAGGCGGTGGTGCTGGAGGTCGGCGCCAGCGCAAGCGGGCAGGCCTCGGCCGGCACGCTGACGTCCAGGTGCACGTCGGCGGCCTTTGCCAGGCTGGATTGCGGGCGGCCGGTCATGGAAATCAAAACGTTACCCTGGCGCTTGAGCACCGGCAGCAGCATCAGCACCTCGTCCGATTCACCCGAATAGGACAGGGCCAGCACGACGTCGTCCTCGGTGATCATGCCCAGGTCGCCGTGGCCGGCCTCGCCCGGGTGCACGTAGAAGGCCGGGGTGCCGGTCGAGGCCAGGGTGGCGGCGATCTTGCGGGCGACGTGGCCGGACTTGCCCATGCCAGTGGCGACCACCCGGCCGCGGCTGCCCAGGATGGCCTGGCAGGCCTGCTGGAACGCCTCGCCCAGCCCGTTGGCGACGGCCTGCAGCGCCTGCTGCTCGATCTCGAACACGCGGCGGCCGCTCGCCACCAGGGCGGCGGGATCGACGGAACGGGGGGGCAGGGAGGACTCGGCCATGCGGACGCCACGCAGCGGAAGTAGAATGAGGGTTCATTTTATTAGGAAAGCCCGTTGGACGCTGACACCATCCGCAACCTGATCGAAACCGGCCTGCCGGGCGCCCGCGCCGACGTGCGCGGTGACGATGGCGTGCATTTCGAAGCGACCGTGGTCTGTGAGGCCTTCGCCGGCAAGATGCCGCTGGCCCGCCACCGGATGGTCTATGCCACCCTGGGCGACCTGATGGGCGGCGCGATCCACGCGCTGGCGCTGAAAACCGTGACCCCGGCCGAAGCCGGCTGAACCGCAGAAGATTCCCAATACATGGCCAAGATCGTTGTGACCGGCGGCGCTGCGCTGCACGGTGAAGTGAGCATCTCCGGCGCGAAGAACGCCGTCCTCCCCATCCTCTGCGCGACCCTGCTGGCCGATGCGCCGGTGGAGATCACCAACGTGCCGCACCTGCACGACGTGGTCACCACGGTGAAGCTGCTGGGCGAACTGGGGGCCAGGGTCACCATCGACCAGGGCACCCTGTCGCGCGGCAGCGCGATCGTGGTCGACCCGCGCTCGGTCAACCAGCACGTGGCACCGTATGAGCTGGTCAAGACCATGCGCGCCTCGATCCTGGTGCTGGGCCCGCTGCTGGCCCGCTTCGGTGCGGCCGAAGTGTCGCTGCCCGGTGGCTGCGCCATCGGTTCGCGCCCGGTCGACCAGCACATCAAGGGCCTGCAGGCGCTGGGTGCGGACATCGTGGTCGAGAACGGCTTCATCAAGGCCACCGCCAAGCGCCTGAAGGGGGGCCACTTCACCTTCGACATGGTCAGCGTCACCGGCACCGAGAACGTGCTGATGGCCGCCGTGCTGGCCGAGGGCACCACCGTCCTCGACAACGCCGCGATGGAACCGGAAGTGACCGACCTGGCGCACTGCCTGATCGCCCTGGGCGCGAAGATCGAAGGCCTGGGCACCGCCCGCCTGGTCATCGAAGGCGTCGAGCGCCTGTCCGGTGGCCGCCATGAAGTGCTGCCCGACCGCATCGAGACCGGCACCTTCCTGGTGGCTGCGGCGATGACCGGCGGCAAGGTGACCGTGAACCGCGCGCGCCCGAACACCATGGACGCCGTGCTGTCCAAGCTGGTCGAGGCCGGTGCGACCATCGAGACCACCGAAGACAGCATCACCCTGGACATGCAGGGCAAGCGGCCGAAGGCGGTCAACCTGACCACCGCGCCGTACCCGGCGTTCCCGACCGACATGCAGGCGCAGTTCATGGCGCTCAACTGCGTGGCCGACGGCGTCGGCGTGATCAACGAAACGATCTTCGAGAACCGTTTCATGCACGTCAACGAACTGCTGCGCCTGGGCGCGGACATCCAGGTGGAAGGCCACACGGCGATCGCCCGCGGCCACGAGCGCCTGAGCGGTGCGCCGGTGATGGCGACCGATCTGCGCGCGTCGGCGTCGCTGATCCTGGCCGGCCTGATGGCCGACGGTGACACCACCATCGACCGCATCTACCACCTCGACCGTGGCTACGAGAACATCGAAGAGAAGCTGTCTTCGCTCGGTGCCACCATCCGGCGCGTGCCGTGATCCTGCGCGGCCGCTTCAGCCCCCGCCGCAAGGCGCTGCTGGCCCTGGTGCTGATCGTGCTGGCGTGGCTGGGCTATGCCTGGTACGCCAACCTGGCCATCACCAAGGGCATCGAGCAGAAGGACATGGACTGGAATGGCGATGGCACGGTCACCCGTGACGAGATCATCCAGTCGTTCTATGCCGTTGCGGTGAACGACAGCCAGGAAGGCAACCGCCATTGCCGCACCTTCGTCTGGCGCAGCAGTGGCCAGCAGATCCGGGTGGACTGCCGTACCGAGTTCACGCCGGCCGCAGCCGAAGAGAAGAAGTAAGAAAAACGCCCGCGCAAGCGGGCGTTCTTCTTACGGTAGCGCCGGGCCATGCCCGGCGAGCGCGCAGCGCGGAAGAATGAATGGGGTCAGAGCCCTTTCCGATGGAAAGGGATCCGACCCCGCGCGCGTCAGTTCAACGCCTTGATGGTCAGGTCCAGCGCGTCGCGTCCGCCTTCGCGCTGCAGGATGCGGGTCGGCACCGGGAACTCGGGTACGATCCAGGCGATCTGTTCCTTGTCGCCGTCCACGCGCGAGACCTTGGTGGCCTGGTAGCTCTTGCCGCCCACGGTCACCGCTTCCTTGCCCACGACCTTGTAGGTCAGGTTCTTGATGCGGCCTTCGTCCACCATGCGATAGGTCAGCGGCTTGCCGGCGGCCAGGTCGCGGGCGATCGCCAGGTTGATCAGCAGCGCATCCATGTCACCGGCCTTCAGCGCGACCGGGCCGGCGCGGTCCGGCTTGATGTCGCCGGTCCAGGTGGCCTGGTTGCTGGTCCAGTTGTAGTTGGCCTGCACGTTGCGCTTCTTCACCAGCAGCGCCGAGCGGTCCTGGCTGCTGAGCGGGCGCAGCTGGCCACGCACTTCCTCGAACACGGTGCTCTGGCTGAGGTCGGCCAGCTGGTTCTTCACCTGCAGGTTGTAGCGCCACTTGCCGGTGCCTTCGTTGGCCAGGGTCATGGTGCCGTTGGCCTGCATGCCCATGTAGCTGGCCAGGTAATCGGCCTTGAACGGCTGCAGGGCCATGGCCGGCAGGCTGGCCACCGACAGTGCGGCAGCAGCGATCCAGGTCAGCGGGCGGGTCAGGGTCGTCATGCTCATACTCCTTGGTATTCGATCAGGCGCAGGTCGACACGGTCCTCGCCATCTTCGCGTTGCAGGATGCGTACCGGGGTGGGGACACCGTTGGCGATCCACAGAATGGTTTCGTTCTTGCCGCCGTTGGTGCGGTACACCTTCAGTGCGTTGTAGGACAGGTCGCCGACCTCGACGTTCTCGGTCTGTGCGGCGGCCTGGTAATCGTGCTGGCGCACCTTGCCCAGTTCGACGTAGCGGTAGTGCATCACCGCGCCGGGGCGGGCATCGCGCATCAGCGACAGGTTCAGCAGCAGCGCGCTCTGGTCGCCGGGCTGCAGCGGGATGGGCTGGGCGCGGTCCTTCTTCACGTCACCGGTCCACTGCGCGGTGCCGGCTTCCCAGTTGTAGGTGCCCACCGCCTTCTTGCCCAGGAACAGGCCCTTGCGCACGGTGCTCTGGCTCAAGGGCGCGTAGACGCCATTGCGCTCCTCGAACACGGTGCTCTGCTCCAGGTTCAGGCCGAGCACGCTGGCGAAGCCGCGACGGCCGACCACCTGCATGTCCACCCGCCACTGGTTGCCGCCGGTGTGGCTGACCTGCATGGTCGCATCGCCCGCTTCCTTGCCCTTGTAGAAGGCCTGGTAGGTGGCGCTGAACGGCTGCAGCGGCGGCGGCTCCCAGGCCATCGCCGGCAACGCGGGCACGGCCGGTTCCGGCGGTGCCTGGCTCACAGGCGCGCGCCCGGCCGGCGGCGGGGTCTGTGCCCAGGCGGCGAAAGCGAGCGCGGCGAACGGCAGCAGCAGGAATTTGCGCAACGGAGGCGTGTTCTTCATGGCGGGCAGGAACCGCAGGAGGGAGGCAGGATGCCAGCCCCGCAGTCAGCGGGGCGTGTGCACGGGCGTTACCGGTTCAGGTTCCCGGCGGAATCTAGAGCCAACGGGCTAAACAGGGGGTGACCGTCGAGTGTCGGCTGACCCTCCCGTTCAGCCAGGCGACCGCCGCACAGCAGCTGCAGGGTGGCGATCAGCAGCGGATGTTCGACCGCCAGCACCCGATTTGCGAGGCTGTCTGCGTCATCGCCGGCCAGCACCGGCACGCGTGCCTGGGCCAGCACGGTGCCGGCATCCAGCTCCGGCACGACCAGGTGCACGCTGGCGCCGTGCTCGACATCGCCGGCTTCCAGCGCGCGGGCGTGGGTGTGCAGGCCCTTGTGCAGCGGCAGCAGCGACGGATGGATGTTGATCAGGCGGCCGTTGAAGCGCTGCACGAAGTCGGCGCCGAGGATGCGCATGTAGCCGGCGCAGACGATCCAGTCCGGGGCCGCCGCCTGCACGGCATCGCCCAGCGCCTGTTCGTACGCGGCGCGGTCGCTGAAGGTCTTCGGCGCGTGTGCCCAGCGCTGGCCGGGCTCGACGCGCTGTAGTGCCGCTGCGTCGGGGCGGTCGGAGAAGACCCCTGCCACCTCGGCCGGCAGGCGCCCGGCGTCGATCGCATCAAGGATCGCCTGCAGGTTGCTGCCACGGCCGGAGGCCAGTACGGCGATGCGTGCGGTCATGCGGCGGCCATCGGGTGTCTCAGAGGTGGGAAGGCGCGTTGGCTTCGAAGGCCGCCTTCACCTGGGGGCGCAGCAGCACGACCAGGGTGAACACGCCCAGCACAGTGCCGAACGGGGTGAACAGGCAGGCGATGGCAGCCACCACCATGCACAGCAGGTGCCGGCGCCGCTGCTTCAGGCAGCGCCCGGCATAGGCGATGAAGCCCGCCAGGCCCAGCCCGAAGGACACCGCGCAGCCGCCCATGATGATGAACATCCAGCCCATGAACTGCTGCTCGTGCAGCGGCGTGGCCTGGCCGTTGGAGTTCATCGGCAGGGCGCCGCTGAGCATGGCGATGCCCATCACGATGTGCATGCAGAAGATCAGCCCGAACACAGCGGCCAGGCCGGCCACCACGTAATGGAAGATCGACAGCAGGCGCAGGTGGTCGATGTCCTGTGCGGTCAGTGCGGGCACCACCGCTGCCGGGGGCGGCACCGGTGCGGCGGACAACGGGGGCGTAGCGTCCATGCGGGCTCCTGGGGTGCCGATCAGGCGATGCGGACGCGTTCGGCGCCGCTGGCGGTGACCACCTGGCCGATCGGCCAGTGGTCCAGGCCCTGCGCCTGCACGGCTTCGGACACCGCGGCGACCTGCTCCGGGGCGACGATCAGCACGAAGCCGATGCCGCAGTTGAAGGTGCGCCACATCTCGCTGTCGACCACCGCGCCTTCCTTCTGCAGCCACTGGAACACCGGCGGCAGCGGCCAGGCCGAGGCCTGGATGTCCAGGCCGAGGCCGTCGGGCACCACGCGGATGATGTTCTCGGTCAGGCCGCCACCGGTGATGTGGGCCATGCCGTGGATGGCGGCGCCGTGCGACTTCAGCAGCGACAGGATCGGCTTGACGTACAGGCGGGTCGGCGCCATCAGCGCGTCGACCAGCTTGACGCCGTCTTCCAGCTCCAGGTCGGCCGGCTGGCCGGCGCGGTCGTAGATGCGGCGCACCAGCGAGTAGCCGTTGGAGTGCGGGCCGGAGGAGGCGATGCCGATCAGCACGTCGCCGGCGGCCACGCTGGCGCCGTCCTTCAGTTCGCTCTTTTCGACCGCGGCGACGGTGAAGCCGGCCAGGTCGTACTCGCCCGGGGCGTACATGTCGGGCATTTCAGCGGTTTCGCCGCCGATCAGCGCGCAGCCGGCCTCGGTGCAGCCGTTGGCGATGCCGCCCACGACCGCCGCGGCGGTGTCGATGTCCAGCTTGCCGGTGGCGAAGTAGTCCAGGAAGAACAGCGGCTCGGCGCCCTGCACCAGCACGTCGTTGACGCACATGGCGACCAGGTCGATGCCGATCGTATCGTGGCGGTTCAGCTGGTGGGCCAGCTTCAGCTTGGTGCCGACGCCGTCGGTGCCCGACACCAGCACCGGCTCGCGGTACTTGTTGGACAGGTCGAAGAGGGCGCCGAAGCCGCCCAGGCCGCCCATCACTTCCGGACGGAAGCTGCGCTTGACCAGGGGCTTGATCCGCTCGACCAGCTCGTTGCCGGCGTCGATGTCGACACCCGCGTCACGGTAGGTGAGGGGGGAGGGGGCGGAAGACGGGGTGTTGGTCACGGGCGTCGGCGCTGGCAGGGGTTGAATGGACGATTTTAACAGGCCGCATTGGCGCAAAGTCCGTATTCGGGCAACAATTCCCCCCGGATACGTCGAGCCAATGGATGTCCTGATGCGCCGCAGCCTTATTCCCGCCCTGCTCCTTGCGTTGTGCCTGCCGGTGGCCACGATGGCCCAGAGCGCCCTTCGCACCGAGGGAGATGTCGCCACCGCCAGTGGTGCCTACGAGGCCGAAGTGCCCGTCAACAGCCAGGCCGAGGCCGACCGCAACGGTGGCCTGGCCCGTGCCCTGAGCGTGGTTCTGGGCAAGTTGTCCGGCGACCGCAACGTGACCGCGCGCCCGGGCGTCGTGCAGGCCCTGCGCAACGCCAAGGATTACGTGGCCAGCTACGACTTCAAGCAGGACCAGAGCGTCGGCGCCAGTGGCGCCCCCAGTTACCGGACCCTGCTGGTCGCCCGCTTCCGCGAGGATGACGTCGATGCGCTGGCCTCGGCCCTGGGCCTGCCGCTGTGGCCGCAGCCGCGGCCGAAGCCGGTGGTCTGGCTGGCCGTGGATGACGGCAGTGGCCCGCGCCTGGTCAGCGTGCAGCAGGCCAATGCGGCCCGTCCGCTGCTGAACCGCGCCATCGAGCGTGGCTACAAGCTGGGCCTGCCCAGCGGTGGTGCCGCCGAACAGGCGCTGGCCGGGGCCATCTGGCGCCAGGACAGCGCAGCGGTGTCCCGTGCTTCGTCGCGCTACTCGCCGCCGATGCAGCTGATCGGCAAGTTGTACCGCGCCAATGGCGGCTGGCAGGCGGACTGGGTGTTCGTCGACAACGGCCGCGAGCTGAACAAGTGGACCACCAAGGACGCCAACGCCATGCGCGCCATGGCCGCCGGTGCCGACGGCGCCGCCGATGCCCTGGTCAAGCGCTACGCGAAGGCGGGCGCGGCCACCGGTGCGGCCGGTACCTACCGTGTGGTGGTGACCGGCATCAACAGCACCGATGAATACCTGCGCCTGGCCGCCGGCCTGCGCGAGGTGCCGGTGGTGCGCAACGTCACCCCGCTGCGGGCGACGGCCGACCACCTGGAGCTGAACCTGGAAATGACCACCGGTCTGGCCGGCTTCAACCGCATGCTGGGCGACAACGGCGTGCTGGTGCCGTCGGCAACCCTGCCGGCCTTGCCGGCGCCGATCGATGACAGCACCGGCGCACCGCAGCCGGCCCAGGTCAGCAACGAGTACAGACTGCGATGATCCAATCCCCGGAGGCGGAAATCGCGCAGTTCCTGCGACGGCTGAAGTACGTGGCCGTCGCCCTGCTGATCGGCTGGGTGGTGTGGCTGCTGGCCCCCATACTGACCCCGTTCGTGCTGGCCCTGGCGCTGGCCTGGCTGGGTGACCCGCTGGTCGACCGCATCGAGGCCACCGGCCGCTCGCGCAACACCGGCGTGGTGCTGGTGTTCGTGGCGATGGTGCTGGTGGTGACCGCGCTGCTGCTGGTGCTGGTGCCGATGATCGAGCGCCAGATCACCACGTTGATGGCCGCCGTGCCGCAGGCGCAGGCCTGGCTGATGCAGACCGCCATCCCGTGGTTCGAGCAGAAGACCGGCCTGGAAGTGATGCAGTGGATGGACCCGGACCGGCTGATCGAGTGGGTGCGCAGCCACTGGCAGCAGGCCGGCGGCTTCGCCACGACCTTCATGGGCTACGTCTCGCGCTCGGGCTTCACCGTAGTGACCTGGATGGTCAACCTGGCGCTGCTGCCGATCCTGGCGTTCTACTTCCTGCGTGACTGGGACAAGCTGGTCGAGCGCGTCGCCTCGGTGATCCCGCGCAACCACATCGGCACGATCACCAACCTGGCGCGCGAATCCAACGAGGTGCTGGGTGCGTTCATCCGTGGCCAGTTCCTGGTGATGGTGGCGCTGGGCGTGATCTACGCTGCCGGCCTGTCGCTGGTCGGCCTGAAGCTGGGCCTGTTGATCGGCCTGGTGGCCGGCCTGATCAGCTTCATCCCGTACCTGGGCGCGACCACCGGCATCGTGATGGCGGTGGTGGCGGCGCTGGTGCAGGCGCAGGGCATCGACCTGAAGCTGCTGCTGCTGGTGGGCGTGGTGTTCACCGTGGGCCAGCTGCTGGAAAGCTACGTCCTGACCCCGCGCATCGTCGGCGACAAGATCGGCCTGCACCCGGTGGCGGTGATCTTCGCGGTGATGGCCGGTGGCCAGCTGTTCGGCTTCCTCGGCATGCTGCTGGCGCTGCCGGTAGCGGCGGTCAGCAACGTGCTGCTGCGCTATGCGCACCAGCGCTACCGGCAGAGCGAGCTGTACGTCGGCGAAAAGCCGGCCATCGTGCTTGATGGCGTGATCGACGCACCCCATATCATCCTCGACCCCTACGAGCACGGCCCGGACCCGAAGTGATTGGTGTGCCGCAACTTCCGCTGGCCCTGCATTACCCGCGGGACCAGCGCCTGGAGACCTTCATCGGCGCGCCGGATGGCGCGCTGGCGCAGCTGCGTGCGATCGCGGTGGGCGCCAGCCATGACTGGGTCTACCTGGAAGGTGCGGCGGGCACTGGCAAGACCCACCAGGCGCTGGCGATGTGTTCCAGCGCGCAGCAGGCCGGGCGCCTGCCGACCTACGTGCCGCTGGCCGGCGCGGTCGGCCGGGTGGCGGCGGCGCTGGATGGCCTGGAGCAGCGCGAGCTGGTGGCGCTGGACGGCCTGGATGCGGTGGCGGGCCACCGCGAGGACGAGATCGCGCTGTTCGACTTCCACAACCGCGCGCGCGCGGCGGGGGTAGCAGTGCTGTACACGGCGCAGCACGCGCCGGGCGAACTGGGCCTGGTGCTGCCGGACCTGCGTTCGCGGCTGGGCCAGTGCGTGCGGGTGCTGCTGCAGCCGCTGGACGAGGAAGGCCGGGCGGCGGTGCTGCGCGAGCGCGCGCTGCGGCGCGGGCTGGCTATCGACGAGGCGGCCATCGAGTGGCTGCTGTCGCACACCGGGCGCGAGCTGGGTGGGCTGATCACGCTGCTGGACTGGCTGGACCGGGAGTCGCTGGCGGCGAAGCGGCGGATCACGGTGCCGTTCCTGCGCCAGGTGCTGGAAGAAGGCCGGCCCCGGTACTGAGGGTGGGGTTTTCTTTGCAGGGCTGCTGCCCTGCACCCGCTGCAAGCCAGAGCAACGTCAAAATCAAGTGCTGGCTTCCTGAGGGGAGGTGGGGCGCTGTGGGCTTGCGGGGACGCCGTAAACCCATCCACGGGGGCTTGATCGCCGCATCCATGCGGCTCACACCCGCAAGCCCACAGCGCCCCGCCTTCGACAGTTGGCCGGTGGCCTCGGAATTCGACCTCGGATCTGATGTGCTCCGCTCTTGGTGGGTGTCGACCTTGGTCGACACAGTAGATCCACGCCATGCGTGGATGATTTGTTTCTGTAGAGCCGAGCCTATGCTCGGCTTTCTTGAATTCTGGCGGACGGCCAAAGGCAGCCGAGCGCGGGCTCGGCTCTACAGGAGCAAGTGAGCGAGCGTAGCGACGCGATCCGCTTTTGCTTTTCGTTTTCTTTTCCGTGGCTGGACGCGCACGGAAATTGTCCGTACCCATCCTGCCCGGCCAAGCACGGCTTTGCAGTCGAGCAAGCTCGACTCTACCAATCAGGCATCCAGCCACGAGGGGCTCAGCGGTTCGCTGCCAACTCCGTATCCAGCGCGCGCAGCCGATCCACTGTCCCGACATCGGTCCAGCGCCCGCGATGGTGCTGCCCGGTCATCAACCCCTGCGCCATGAAATGCTTCTGCAGCGGCACCACCGAAAACTTCGGCGGTACGCGTTCGCTGCCCGGCGCATCGCCGATCACCGCGCGCCAGTCCGCCACGATCGACGGCCGGTACACGCCGATGCCAGCGTAGGTCAGGCACGGCCCGGTGCGGTCGTGGTGCAGCAGGCCCTGCGCATCCAGGCGGTAATCGCCCTCGGGGTGCTGCGCCGGGTTGTCCACCAGTACCAGATGCGCCTTGCCCTGCGGTTCGGCGGGCAGGGTGGCGAAATCGAAGTCCGTCCAGATATCGCCGTTGACCACCAGGAACGGCGCATCGCCCAGCAGCGGCAGGGCATTGAGGATGCCGCCGCCGGTTTCCAGCGGGGTTTCGCCTTCGTGCACGAAGTGCAGCTGCAGGCCCCATTGGTTGCCATCGCCCAGCGTGGCCGGGAACTGCTCGGCCAGCCAGGCGGTATTGACCACCACCTCGCGTATGCCCAGCGCGGCCAGCCGCTCCAGGTGCCACACGATCAGCGGCTTGCCGGCCACTGCCAGCAGCGGCTTGGGCGTGTGCAGGGTCAGCGGGCGCATGCGCTCGCCGAGGCCGGCGGCGAAGATCAGCGCTTTCATCAGCGCACCACGCGCATCGGTGCGGCCAGGTCGGCCAGTGCCGGCTTGATGCGTTCGTCCAGCAGCTGCTGCAGCGCGGCCAGTTCGGAGTAGCGTGGCAGTACTTCATCGAGGTAGCCGATGAAGCGCGGCACGTCGTCCAGATAGTGGCCCTTGTTGTCGCGGTAGCGCAGGCGGCTGAAGATGCCCAGGCACTTCAGGTGGCGCTGGATGCCCATCCAGTCGGCATCGCGCAGGAAGGTGGCACGGTCGGGTACCGGCAGGCCAGCGTCGAGCGCGCGCTGGTGGTACTGCGCCAGCCAGGCATCCACGCGCGGCAGCGGCCAGCTCAGGAACGCGTCCTTGAACAGGCTCACCGCGTCGTAGGCGATCGGGCCACGCACCAGGTCCTGGAAATCGAGGATGGCCGGACCATCGTCGACCGGCATCAGGTTGCGCGGCATGTAGTCGCGATGGGTCATCAGCTGGGGCTGGCCCAGCGCGTTGTCCATCAGCAGGCGCTGTGCCTGCTGCAGACCCTCGGCCTCGGCGCCGTCGAGGGTGATGCCGAGGTGGCGCTGCAGGAACCATTCGTCGAACAGGCCGGCATCACGCTGCAGCAGCGCTTCGCCGAAGCGGCCAAAATCGTCGGGCACCGGAATCGCCTGCAGGCGCAGCAGCTGGTCGATGGAACGGCTGAACCAGGCATCGGCATTGCGCTCGTCCAGCACCTTGGCCAGGGTCGGGCCACCGAGATCTTCCAGCAGCAGGAAACCGGCTTCGAGATCCCCGGCCAGCAGGGCAGGCACGCGCAGGCCGTGGTCGTGCAGCAGGCCGCGCATGCGCAGCCACGGCTGCGGGTCTTCCAGAGCGGGCGGGGCATCCATCACGATGTGGCTGCCGCGCGTGCTGGTGGTGCGCCAGTAGCTGCGCAGGCCGGCGTCGACCGAGGCGCGTTCGACCACCGCGTTGGCATCGTCCAGCTGGGTGCGGGCCCACTGCAGGCGCTGCGCGCTGCGCTGGGGATCGGAAGCAGGTTCGGTCATGCAGGCAGTTCCGGGCGCCACGGACGCGCCAAGCTCAGGGGGAAAGAGGGAAGAGGGGTATCAGCGGCGTGGGGTGAACAGCCGCATTAGCGCCAGCACGGCCACCGCGCCGACCACCGCGCCGAGGAAACCCGCCGGCTCGCCGGGGGAATACCAGCCCATGTACTGGCCGAACCAGCCGGCCACCAGGGCGCCGACGATGCCGAGCACGATGGTCAGCAGGCAGCCCATGCGGTTGTTGCCGGGCATGAAGAAACGCCCGAGCAGGCCGACGAAGAAACCGACCAGCAGGATGTACAGCCAGCTGCTGCTGCCGAACAGACCATTCATGTGCATGCGTTCCGCTTGGGGTGGACGCAGCCTAGCAAGGCCAGGCTGCGTCCGTCACGGGTGTGCGATCAGCAGCAGCCGTGGTCGCCGTGGCGGGTGCCGCTGTCGGCAGCCACCGGCGAGCCGCTGGTCTCGCCACGCAGGCTGGCGGCGTAGTGCTCGCTGATGACCTTCGACACGCAGGCGGTGACCTTCTTGCCCATCGGGATGTGCAGGAATTCGTTCGGACCGTGCGCGTTGGAGTGCGGGCCGAGCACGCCGGTGATCATGAACTGGGCGCCCGGGAACTTCTCACCCAGCATGCCCATGAACGGGATCGAGCCGCCTTCGCCCATGTACATCGCCGGCTTGCCAAAGAAGGCCTGGCTGGCGTCGTCGATGGCCTGGGTCAGCCACGGCGCCATGGCCGGGGCGTTCCAGCCGGTGGAGGCCTTTTCCAGGTCCAGGGTGACCTGGGCGCCGTTCGGCGGATCGCGCAGCAGTGCTTCCTTCAGCAGTTCGCCGCAGGTCTTGCCGTCGGCGGTCGGCGGCAGGCGCAGCGACAGCTTTACCGAGGTCTGCGGGCGCAGCACGTTGCCGGCCGATTCCAGCGGCGGCATGCCGCCCACGCCGGTGACCGACAGCGCCGGGCGCCAGGTGCGGTTGAGCACCAGCTCGGTCAGGTCCTCGTTCATCGGGCGCAGGCCGTCGACCATCGGGAACTTCTCGAAGATCTCGGTATCAACCACTTCGGCGGCACGCTTGGCCTGGGCCTGGCGCTCGGCCGGGATCTCCACGTTCATGCCGTCGATCAGGATGCGGCCGGTCTCCTGGTCCTCGATGCGCGACAGGATCTGCCGCAGCAGGCGGAAGCTGGACGGGATCACGCCGGAGGCATCGCCGGAATGCACGCCTTCGTTGAGCACCTTGACCGTGAAGTTGCCGCCGGTCAGGCCACGCAGGGAGGTGGTGCACCACAGCTGGTCGTAGTTGGCGCAGCCCGAATCCAGGCAGACCACCAGCGACGGCTTGCCGATGCGGTCAGCCAGGTGGTCGACGTAGGCTGGCAGGTCGTAGCTGCCGGACTCTTCACAGGCTTCGATGAGGACCACGCAGCGGGCGTGCGGCAGGCCCTGGGCCTGCAGGGCCAGCACCGCGGCCAGCGAGCCGAAGATGGCGTAACCGTCGTCGGCGCCGCCGCGGCCATACAGCTTGTCGCCGCGCAGGACCGGGGTCCACGGGCCGAGGTCGTCATCCCAGCCGGTCATTTCCGGCTGCTTGTCCAGATGCCCGTACAGCAGGATGGTGTCGTCGCCGGTCTCGGCGCCGGTGGCGGGAATTTCCAGGAAAATCAGCGGGGTGCGGCCTTCGAGGCGCACCACCTCGACCTTCAGGCCGGGCAGCTGCTGGGCCTTGGCCCAGTTTTCCATCAGGGTGACCGCCTGTTCCATGTAGCCGTTCTGTACCCAATTGGCGTCGAACATCGGCGACTTGTTGGGGATGCGGATGTAGTCGACCAACTGCGGGACGATCTCGCTGTCCCACTTGTCATTGACGAATTGGCCGAGCTTGGCGCTGTCCATCTGAAACTCCGGTTGCATGGGCATGTGATGCCGCCATTCTACGCCTGTGCCGGGGGTAGGGTTTTTCCTACAGCACGTCGGGTATTTGGCTGGCTTTTAGAAATCGCCGAAACCGATAGGCTGTGCACATGTGGTGGCGGACACTGTTTCGACCGACGGGATTGCCGGTCGGGACGGCCAGAACCACAAGGAGATACACGTCGTGCCTTGGTCAGTCGTGTTCAGGGCGTTGGTGCTGGTGATGTGGGTGGTGGGGGCGCAAGCCGCCGAGCCGATCGACATCAACCGGGCCGATGCCCAGGCGCTTCAGCAGGGACTGGCGATGGTCGGGGCCGTAAAGGCCGCGGCAATCGTCGAGCACCGGCGCAGACATGGCCCGTTTCATCGCGTCGAGGACCTGACGCAGGTGAAGGGGATAGGGACAGCAATCGTCGAACGGAATCGACAGCGGATCACCGTCGGCAACACGATGTTGCCAGCGGATCCGGTACCCGGATCGGTACCGGTGCGCTCTGTACCCAGGCGTTGACAGCAGGATCGTCGGGACCGGCAGGAGGCTGGTTCATCGGACACGGACAGGAAGGCCGTGCCCACCGACCGTCGCAGGGATGCGGCACCAATCACCAGGATGGTGGCATCACAGACCTGTGGAAGGGGCTGAGATATAAACAGGACGAATGCGGCCGCGTGCAGGATGCAACGCCGCCCCCACAGCGCAGGATGCGAGGGGGTGGCAGCAGGCCGACAAGGACGTAACGAGTGCCCGGTACGACACATGGCTGTGTCGCCGGGCATTTCTCTTTCTGGCAGATGCAGAATGTGGCGTGGCGCCTCACCGCCGATGGTGTAGGTTGAGGGTTCCCCACGGATTGGAATCTGCTGGATGCGCCTGCCCCGTCTTCCCCTGATGCTCGCACTTGCCCTGGCCCTGCCGCTGGTGGCGCAGGCCGCGACGCCTGCCGCCAAGAGCACCACCGCCACCGCCGAAGTGCGCGGCCCGACCGATCTCAAACCCGGTGAATACCTGTGGCACCCGGAAGTGTCGCCAGCCGGCCCGATCGTGCTGGTGGTCAGCCTGGATGAGCAGCGCGCCTACGTGTACCGCAACGGCATCGCCATCGGCCTGAGCACGATCAGCTCGGGCAAGGCCGGCCATGAAACGCCGACCGGCGTGTTCACGATCCTGCAGAAGGACAAGGACCACAAATCCAACCTCTACAACAGCGCGCCGATGCCCTACATGCAGCGGCTGACCTGGGACGGCATCGCCCTGCACGGCGGCAGCCTGCCCGGGCACCCGGCCTCGCACGGCTGCGTGCGCCTGCCGCAGGCTTTCGCGCAGAAGTTGTTCAGTGAAACCCAGCGCGGCGATACGGTGGTGGTGGCCGACGCCAAAAGCGCGCCGATGACCCTGGCGTACCCGGCGGTGCTGGCACCGGTGAACGCGCGCGGCCAGGCGCTGCCGGAAACCGAAGGCGCCAGCCCGGCCAAGGCCTGGTGGGATGATGCGGCCGCGCCCAGCGGCCAGGTCGGCATCCTGGTCAGCCTGCACGACCAGCGCCTGTACGTGCTGCGCGATGGCGTGATGATCGGCGAATCGCCGCTGCGCGCCGATGCGCTGCCGGCGTTCCAGGGCACGACCCTGTTCGTGATGGGGCAGGGCTTCAGCGAAACGCCGAGCCCGCTGGACACCCAGCAGCGCCTGCACCAGTGGACCGCCTACCCGCTGCTGGGCCAGGACCGCGCGCAGGCCACCCCGGACCTGCTGGCGACGCCGTCGCTGCCGATGGCGCTGCCGACTGATTTCGCACGCCAGTTGTACCAGGTGCTGGTGCCGGGCACGACCCTGCTGGTCACCTCGCTGCCGGCGGTGCGCCCAAGCGCGGCTGAATCGGGGTTGCAGCCGGTCTTGGAATCCGAGCCGGCCACGCCCACCTCGAAGAAGTCCTGAGTGAATACCGTGTGCCCATGATTGCTTCACGCACGCGCTGGCAGGCCGCCTGGGGCCTGCTTGCACTTCTTGCCGCAGGTGGCGCGGTGGCGGCGGCACAGCCGGCCACCGCCAGCACCGACGACCTGACCGCGCTGCTGGCGCGCACGGCGCCCAACGCCGACCGCCACGTTTTGAAGCTGGCGGCTACGGCACTCCGCTGCGCCCTGCAGCGGCCGGAACTGGGCATCAAGGCCGAGCGGCTGGGGGTGATCGATTATTCGCGGCCGTCCACAGAGCAGCGCCTGTGGGTGTTCGACCTGGCACGGCAGCGGCTGTTGTTCGAGGAATGGGTGGCGCATGGTCGCAATAGTGGCGGCAACCGCACCGAGCACTTCTCCAACCGCGATGGCAGCTTCATGTCCAGCATCGGTGCGTTCACCGCGCAGGAAACCTACATGGGCGGCAACGGCTATTCGTTGCGCCTGGACGGGTTGGAGCCGGGCTTCAACGACAAGGCGCGCGGCCGTGCCATCGTCATTCACGGCGCGGCCTACGTGAACCCGACCATGGCCCGGCTGCAGGGCCGGCTCGGCCGCAGCCTCGGCTGCCCGGCGGTGCGCCTGTCGGTATCGCGGCCGCTGATCGATTCGCTGCGCGGCGGCACCCTGGTGTTTGCCTATTACCCTGATCCGCAATGGCTGCAGCATTCGAGGCTGTTGGCGCCGCAGTGCGGTGAGGCAGGCGTGGCTGCGCGGTGATGCGCGAACGCGCGCGGCATGATGCAATGCGCGCATGGACATAGAAGCTCTGCTGCGCACCCCGAGCCAGGTGATTTCCAGCCTGGACTACCGCCGCGAACGCTGGCGCAATGGCCTGCGCTGGACCCGCGAGATCCTGCGCCTTCCCGCGCAGGGCGATGACTGGGTGCTGCGCCTGTCGGTGGCCGAGATCGAACAGGACGCCGCGTTTTCGGCGTTCCCCGGCGTGGAGCGCGAGCTGGTGCTGCTGCAGGGCAATGGCGTGCGCCTGCGTTTCGCCGATGGCCGCGTGGCCGAGGTGCTGCCGCCACACGGTCGCGTGCGCTTTGCCGGCGAGGAAGCGCTGGACGGCGAGCTCGTCGATGGCACCACCCACGATTTCAACCTGATGTGGAAGCGGGAGCAGCTGCAGGCCGAGCTGCTGCACCGGCCGCTGGTGGGGTCGATGTTCTTCTTCTGCGAACCGGGCGTGGCCTGGGCGTTGTACCTGCTGGCCGGGCATGCAGAGTTCGGCGCGGACAGCGGGCTGCCGCCGATGCAGGCAGGAGATACCGCATGGTTGGCCGCCGGTGTAAGGCAGCGGCATGCATTGCAGGGCGGCGGCGAGTTGTTGGCCATACGGGTAACGACCGCCGGGTAGCGCCGGGCCATGCCCGGCGTGATGGATGCGGTTGGGGTCAGAGCCCTTTCCTTCGGAAAGGGCTCCGACCCCGATCGGTGGGTCAATACACGTCGCGCCGGTAACGACCGGCCAGCAGCAGCGCTTCCTTGCCGTCGGCGCCGAGCACCTGCTCGATCACCGCGTCCACCGCCGGGGCCATGCCCTGCAGGCTGCCGCAGACCAGGATCGTGGCGCCTTCCTCCACCCACTGCCGCAGCGTCGTGGCCTCGGCCAGCAGCCGGTCCTGCACGTAACGGTGCGCGCCGCCATCACGGCTGAACACCGCATCCAGCCGTGCCAGCGTGCCGTCGGACAGCATCGCCTGCAGCTCGTCGCCGAAATGGAAATCGTGTGCGGCCGAGCGTTCGCCGAACAGCAGCCAGGTGCGTCGCGCGCCCGTGTGGGCGCGCTCGTGCAGGTGCGCCCGCAGGCCGGCGATGCCGGTACCGTTGCCGATCAGCAGCAGCGGCACCTCGGCGGCCACGCCGTGGAAATTCTGGTTGCGGCGCAGGCGCAGCTGCACCGGTTCGTGCAGCACGGCGTGGTCGCACAGCCAGCCACTGCCGATGCCGGGCGTGCCGTCGGCGCGCAGCTGGCGGCGCAGCAGCAGTTCCAGCGCGCCATCGGCCATCACCGAGGCAATCGAATACTCGCGGTGCGGCAGCGGCTGCAGTGCAGCCAGCAGCCCGGGCAGGTCGCCGGGCGCCACCAGGCTGGGCAGGTGCGAGCGCACGACGCGATCCAGCAGGGGGCGGCCATCGTCCAGCGGCAGCTCCGGATTGAAGTCGCGTTCGCGCAGCCAGTCGCGCGTGCTGGCCGCGGCGTGCTGCGGGCCGATTTCGGCGATATCGCCGGCCTGCCACTGCGCATCGCTGCCGGCCGGTGGCTGCAGGCGCAGCCAGTACACCGGCCCGCCGAGGCTGCCGGGGTTGAGGTGTTCGCGCTGCAGCAGCGGCCACGGCTGGTAGTCGGCCGGGCTCCAGTCGGGCAGTTCGCTGGCGCCGCCGCCGATCTGCCCCAGCAGCTGCTGCCAGTGGCGCAGCGCTGCAGGATCGGCGTTGTCGACTTCGATTGCATCGAACATCGGGTGCGCGCCGTGCTGGCGCAGCCAGTCGTCGAGCTGGTGGCCGAACGCACAGAAGTGGCCATAGCTGCGGTCGCCCAGCGCGAGCACGCCGAACTGCAGGTGGCCCAGCGTGGGCGAGGTGCTCATCACCCGGCGCAGGAAGGGCAGGGCGTGGTCGGGGGCATCGCCTTCGCCGGTGGTGCTGGCGATGAACAGTGCACGCTTGCTCTGCGCCAGCAGTGCGGCGTCGACTTCGTGCAGGCCGCGCGCGCGCACCGGCAGGCTGGCGGCGCGCAAAGCCTCGGCGCTGCGTTCGGCCAGTTCGCGGGCGAAGCCGGTCTGGCTGGACCACACCAGCAGCAGCGGTGTGACATCACCGCTGGCGGCGTCATCGCGCGGGCGGCCGCGCCACCACAGTACGGTGCAGGCCAGCGCGTACAGCGCCGTCGCCAGCAGCGCGCCCTGCCAATGCCGCGCAGGCGGTGCGCCCTGCCACCAGGTTTCGCCCAGGTGCAGGCGCAGCAGTGCGTAGCCGGCCACGGCCAGCAGCACCATCACGATCAGGTTGCCGAGTACGGCGCGCGACGGCCGGGGGCTCATGCGGCCTGCTCGTCGAGCAGGCGCTGGAAGGCGCTGCTGAGGGTTTCGCGCGGGCCATCGATGGCCCGTTCCAGGTAGCGTGCAGCCAGGCCTTCGCGCTCGGCGAGGGCCAGGCCCTGTTCGCGGCCGAGGACGGTCAGCGCCGTGGCCCAGGCATCGGCATGCATCGCATCGTCGGCCACCACGGTGACGGCGGCGGCGACCTGGCGCACCGGCATGCCGCTGCGCGGGTCCAGGCTGTGGCTGTAGGCCTGGCCATCGGCCCGGTACTGGTGCCAGCGGTCGCCCGAGGTGGCCACGGCCTTGCCGTCCAGTGCCAGCACGCGCGGCGGCGTGTCGGTGTGCGCGTCTTCTTCCGGTGCCGATTCCACCAGCACGCGCCACGGTTGCCCATCGGGCTTGCGGCCGTAGCCGGCCAGTTCGCCGCCCACTTCGATCAGCGCAGCGGTGATGCCCTGTGCGCGCAGCCAGGCGGCGACGTGGTCGACACCGAAGCCTTTCGCAATCGCAGAAAGATCCAGTTCCAGGCCGCCGGGTTGCAGCAGCGCATCATCGCGCCACTGCAGGTACTGCCAGCCGCAGCGGGCGCGGGTGGCCTGCAGGGTGGCGGCGTCGGGCACGCGGCGCGGGCCGGCCTGTGCACCGAAGCCCCAGAGCGCGACCAGCGGGCCCAGGGTGGGATCGAAGGCGCCCTCACTGGCAGTGGCAATCGCCTGCGCGGCGGCCAGTACATGGCGGGTTTCGGCCGGCAGCAGGCACCATTGGCCCGCGTCGGCGCGGTTGTAGCGGCCCAGATCCGAGCCGGCTTCCCAGGTGCTCATCTGTGCGACCACCTCATCCAGGCGCGCCTGGATGCCGGCGTGCAGCGGGTGCAGGTCGCGCTGGCGAGGCGCCACCAGCGACGCACTCCAGGTGGTGCCCATGGTGGTGCCGCCGAGGCGGGCGATGTCGAGCAGGGAATCGGTCATGGCGGGCGTTGCAGGCGCGATGCCGGGACGGGCCCGGCACCGCGGTCCACGTCATTGCGGCAGCACTTCCAGGGTGGCGACGTAGCTCAGGCGGCGCTTGGCGGCCTGCTTCACCGAGGTCTTGTTATCTTCGGTGCCGGTTTCCAGCCAGTACATGCCGGCTTCCGGCCAGGTCACCTTGATCTCGCCCTTGACGTCGCTGGTCAGCTTCAGCTCGTCCTGCGCGTTGCGGTAGCGGGTGGCGCCACGCACGATCTCGAATTCGAGGCCGGCGGTCGGCTTGCCATCCACCAGCACGCGGAAGGTGGCTTCCTCGCCGGCGAACAGATCGTTCGGATGACCCACGGCCACCAGTTCGATGCCGCGGTTGGTCGGCTTCAGCGCGGTGTCGTTCGGCGCGCCGTTGGTGACAAAGGTTTCCACTCGGCCCACCGACTGGCTCACTTCAAGCTTCTTCGCATCCTTGGGCAGTTCGCCGAAGCTGGCGGCGGTGCCGCGCCAGCGCTTGCGCTCGCCGTTCTGCTCGTAGGTGGCGAACAGGCCGTCATTGACCGAGGCGATGCGGTAGGTGCCCTGCTGCTTCAGCTCGAGGTCGAACACGCTGCGGTACTTGCCGGTCGCCGCGTTCTGCGGCTGCACGCTGCTGCCGTCCGGGGCGGTGATGACCAGCGATTCCAGGCGCAGCGGCACGTGGTTGAAATAGAACAGGTCGTTGGAGACGGCGCCGTCGACGGTGATCCACGGCGCGTTGCCGGCGATGACGGTCTGCGAGGGCAGCAGCCAGGCCTTGTGGGCCAGGGCGGAGAACGGAAGGGCAGCGGCCAGGGCGGCGGCTAGGACGAGCGTGCGCTTCATGCGGAAGACTCCAGTTGGAAGGTGTCGGATCCCTTTCCAACGGAAAGGGCTCTGACCCCGAGGGATAGGGCGATGGGGTCAGAGCCCTTCCTGCGGAAGGGATCCGACCCCGGCCATGCAGTTACGGCTTGACGGCCAGGGTGACCTGGCCCAGTTCGGTGGCGCCCTGCGCCTTGCCGTTCTGCGCGGCGGTGGCCGGCCAGGTGAAGGGGATCTTCAGCAGTTCGCGGCCGCCGACTTCGCGCACGGCTTCCACCACCAGGGTGTAGCTGCCCGGGGCCAGCTGCTTCAGCGCCGGCTGCTGGTCGGTGAAGGACAGCGCGTGCTTGCCGGCCGGGCGGGTCGGGCCGGTCACGCCATCCACCGGGACCTGCAGGGTGCGGCCGCTCTTGCGCCACCACTGGCGCAGGTCGGGCAGCCACTTGCTGCCATGGCCTTCGCTGTTGCCGGTCTGCTGGTACCAGACCGACAGGTTGGCGGCGACCTTCTGGTCGGCGCCTTCCAGCCACACGGCCACATAGGGGCGGTGGTATTCGGCGACGTTGAGCTTGGGCACTTCGACGTTGATGTCGAGGGTGGCCGCATAGGCCGGCGAGGTGGCCAGCAGGCCGCTTAGGGCGATGGTGAGGGTGACGCGCATGGGGCGGCTCCGGAGGGAACGGATGGAAGTCAGTGGATCAGCAACAGGGCGATCAGCAGCGGGATCATCAGGCCCAGGCCCACCAGCGGCCAGGTCATGCGCCGCTGCCGCGCATGCAGGTGCAGCAGGAACAGGCCGGTGATGCAGAACACCAGGCAGGCCACCGCGAACAGGTCCAGGAACCAGCCCCACGCCGGGCCGGCATTGCGGCCCTTGTGCAGGTCGTTGAGGTAGGACACCACGCCGCGCGAGGTCGATTCGAATTCCACTGCACCGCTTTCGCGGTCGATGCTCAGCCAGGCGTCGCCGCCGGGGCGCGGCAGCGACAGGTAAACCTCTTCCGGCGACCATTCGGCGAGGCGCCCGCCGATGCCGATGTCCAGCTGCGCATCCAGCCATTGCCGGGCCGGCAGCGGAATCGGCGCGTTGCCTTCTTCGCGGTCATCCAGCGCGCCCAGCAGATCGGCCGGCAATTCCAGCTTCTGGTTCTGCACCTGCGGTTTGGCTTCGATCTTCGCCGCGTGGTTCAGGGTCAGGCCGGTGACCGCGAACAGCAGCATGCCGATCAGGCACACCGCCGAGCTGATCCAGTGCCACTGGTGCAGCGTACGCAGCCAGAAGCCACGGCTTTGTTGCTGCTGCACGGCGGAAGAGGCAGGGCGGCTCACGGCGTTTTTCGGGGCGGGTGAAGACTACCCATTACAGCATTAATGAGAATGGCTCGCAATTAGGTGTCGTTGTGTATCCCGTGCGCAGGAGCCCGGGTAGTGTCGGCCGCTGGCCGGCAAACCCGCAATGCCGGCCAGCGGCCGGCACTACCCAGGGCGCGGTCAGAACTTCGCGTTCAACGAGATCCAGTAACTACGGCGCTGGTCCTTGGTCGCATAGTCATCGACGCAGTTGAACTCGCTCTGGCTGATCAGCAGGCACGACTGCGAGACGAAGTCCTTGTCCAGCAGGTTGTTGATGCGTGCATTGAAGGTCAGCCACGGCGTGGCATCCCAGCTGCCGCCCAGGTGGAAGATCGTGTAGTCCTGGTAGTAGCGGTTGTGGCTGGCGCCGTTGGCGTCGAGGATCGTGTCACGGTAGCGGTCGTAGCGGCCTTCGCCGATCAACGACAGGCTGATGGCATCGTTGAGCTGCCAGTTCAGGCTGGCGTTGGCCATGTGCTTGGCCGGCATGGTGCCGGTGATCGGCAGGCCCTTGCCGGAGCCGGCAGTCTGCTCGCTCCTGGTCCAGGTGTAGTTGCCGCGCAGCTGCAGGTTGTCCAGCAGGTCGACGTGGCCGGCCAGTTCCGCGCCACGTGTTTCGGCCTTGTCGATGTTCACGCTCTGGGTGAAGGTGCTGTAGCCCAGCGAGGCCCAGCCCGGGCCGATGTCCACGCAGTAGCCACTGCCTGCAGGTGCCACCTCGCAGTTGGGGAACGTGCCGCCGCTGGCGATCTTGTCCTCGAACGTGTTGATGAAGCCGGTGACGTTGAAGCCCCAGCGCTGGCCCTCGTAGTACGCGGCCAGCTCGTAGTTGGTGCTGGTTTCCGGTTTCAGGTTCGGCGAACCCACCAGCGGCAGCACACCCTGGCCACCGAAGCCGGTGATGCCGGGGAACAGCTGGTCCGGACGCGGGGTCTTGTAGCCGGTGCTGACGCCGCCCTTGAAGGTCCAGGCATCGGTGGCGTTCCAGACCAGGTAGCCGCGCGGGCTGACATGGCTGCCGAAGATGTTGTGGTCGTCGTAACGCAGGCCGAAGGTGGCGGTCAGGGTGTCGGTCAGCGACCAGTTGTCCTCGGCGAACAACGCCCACATGCGGTGCTTCTGCTTGGTGTTGCTGCGGTAGCCGGCGCCGTCCATGCCGAACACGCCGTCCACCATGTCGGTGTTGTTGTACTGGCCGCCCACGGTCAGCTTGTGTGCGCCGAAGTCCAGGTCGAGCATCGTGTCCAGAACGTAACCTTCCAGTTCCATGGTGCGCAGCGGGCGCGGCAGGAAGGCCTGCAGGCGCGCCATCTCTTCGGCGTTGAGCGCACCCAGCGCGTTGCCGCGGCCGGCCGCGCAGTTGTTGGCCGCGCCGGTGCGCTGGCAGACGTCGTTCCATAGAGTCTGCAGGTTGGCGCGCTCGTCCAGGGTCAGCGGCAGTGAGCGGCCGAGGTTGTTGCTCTTGCTGTGGGTCAGCAAGGTCTGCCAGGTGCCGAAGCTGTAGCGGCCCTGATGGGTCAGCGACAGCTGGTCGCGCTCGTAGCGCTGGTAGGCGGTGTAGCCCACGCGCGGCTGCACCACGCGGCGGGTGATCGTGCCGCTGCCGCTCGGGTTGGGGACGACCGCGTTGCCGACGCGCCACAGGCTGGCCAGGCTGTCCAGGGTGCCGGTCTGGCCTTCACTGTTGTCGTACTTCTGCCGCGAGACGTCGTAGTCCAGCCACAGCTCGTGGTCGTCGTTGATGCGGAAGTCCAGGCGCAGGCCGGTGTTCCAGTTGGTGTTGGCCACCGACTTGCCACCGCCACCGAAGCCGATGCTGCGCTCCCACAGCGTGCCATCGGGCAGGGTCAGCGCATCCCACTCGGGGTTGGAGGCCTTGGCGTCGTAGTAGCTGCCGCGTATGGCCATGCTGACGCGGTCCTTCAGCAGCGGGCCGCTGAGGTACACGTCGGTGGTGCGCGCATCGCCGAACTGGTCGTCCTGCTGCACGGTGAAGCCCTGGCTGAGCGAGCCGTGCCAGCTGTCCTGGTTGCGACGGGTGATGATGTTGATGACGCCGCCCATCGCATCCGAGCCGTACAGGGTGGACATCGGGCCGCGCACCACTTCGATGCGCTCGATGGCGTCCAGCGGCGGCAGGTACGAGAACTGGCCGCCGCCGAAATTGTTCGGGTACAGCTGGCCGACGTTGCTCTGGCGGCGGCCGTCGATCAGCACCAGGGTGTATTCGGACGGCAGGCCACGCATGGAAATGGTGGCGCGGCCGTTCTTGTCGGTGGCTTCCAGTCCGACGTCGATGCCTTCGACGTCGCGCAGTGCATCGACCAGGCTGGTGTACGGGCGCTTGGCCAGTTCCTCGCGGCTGACCACGCTGATGCTGGCCGGCGCGTCGACCACCTTCTGTTCGAAACCGGCGGCGGTAACCACCAGCTTGTCCAGCGTCTGCGGGGCGGCGGCGGTCTCGCCATTGGCGAAGGCGTGACTGGCGAAGGCGGCCAGCACGGCGCTGGTCAGCAGGTGGCGGGACAGGGACGAACGGACACGATGGCGCTGGGCCATGGCAGTAACCTCGAGGGATGCAGGGTGGTGCGATGTCGGCGCGGAATGCGCGGCATGCACGGGGAGCCCCGGTCAGGGGCAGCAGGAATGCGGCAGGGGATGGAGCAGGCAGCGGCGCGCAGGCGCGACCGCAGGCGCGGTCACGCGGGGCCGAGGATCAGGCCAGCGGCGGCGCCTGTCCGCGTTGCTGGCGGCGCCCGGGCGCGTCGGCCCAGGGCATGTCTGGCGCGGCCAGCGGCCAATGCGGCCGCACCCCGGTGTTGGCCGGGGCGAGGGGAAGCAGATCCAGTTCGCTGCGCAGCCACTGGCTGGCCAGCAGCAGCGGCGGTGGAGGTGCCTTGTCGGCCGCCTTGGTCGGCGTGCAGACGCAGCGGCGCAGCTTGGCCGGCGCGTCTTCTTCCACCGGCACGTCACCGCCGCGGCCTTCCATCGGCTGCTGCCAGGCCTGTGCGGTGGCGTCAGCCTGCGCGTGTGGCAGCAGCGGCAGGGTGCCCAGCAACAACGCCAGCATCGCCACCCACGCCAACAGGCTGGCCAGCGCAGGGCGATGACCGCGCATGGCGGTACCGAACTGCACGAGGCGAAGCGGGCGAGGGCGGAACGGGCGACGCAAGGCGGAATCCCCTGGGTGTGCGCCGGACCATCCGACGTCAACGGGGCGTGATTGTAATGAGAGCTGTTAGCAGTTGCAAATGAGAATGATTGCCAAAGTTCCGCAGGGCCGTGGCGCAGGCCTCAGACCTCGCTCCAGCGCCGCAGCAGGTTGTGGTACACGCCGGTCAGCTGCAACACCGCGCCGGCATCGCCGCCGGTCTGCCGCAGGCGTTCGATGGAAGTGTCCATCTCCCACAGCAGACGCCGCTGCACATCGTCGCGGACCATGCTCTGCACCCAGAAGAACGAGGCCACGCGCGCGCCACGGGTGACCGGGTTGACCTGGTGCAGGCTGCTGGACGGGTACACGATCAGGTCGCCGGCCGGCAGCTTCACTTCGTGCTCGCCGTAGGTATCGCTGATGACCAGTTCGCCGCCGTCGTACTCCTCCGGCGCGGACAGGAACAGGGTGCAGGAGATGTCCGAGCGCAGCTGTTCGCCGTGGGCCAGGTGCATCACCGCGCCATCGACATGGAAGCCATAGGTTCCGCCGCCGCTGTAGCGGTTGAATCGGGGTGGCAGGATCTTCAGCGGGAGCGTGGCCGCAAAGAACAGCGGGCTGCGCCGCAGCGCGGCCAGCACGCCCTGGCCGAGCTCGGCCTTCAATGCCGAGGCATCGGGCAATTGTTCGTTGTGCTTCACCTGCGCGCCCTGGGCACCGACGGTTTCGCGCCCGTCGGCCCACTGCGCCGCGTCCAGCTGCTGGCGGATCTGGCTGACCTCTTCGGGTACCAGCACGTTGGGGATGTGCAGCAGCATGCGGGTTCCTCGTTGATGCGCGGGAGAGTCCGGCTCCCCCGCGCCGTGGCCATCAGAAACGGACGTCCGCGCTGAGCAGGAAGGTGCGCGGGGCACCCGGGGTGTAACGGTAGCCGCTCTTGTTGATGCTGGCCACGTACTGCTTGTCGAACAGGTTGTAGCCGTTCAAGCGCAGCGACACGTTCTCGTTGATCGCCCAGGACACCACCGCGTCGTAGACCACGTACGACTTGGTGAACGCAGGGGTGCCGACGGCACCGTCGGTACCGCGGTGCATGCCGCCGGCGTAGCGCACGCCACCGCCGAGGGTCAGGCCGAACGGCAGGGTGTAGCTGGTCCAGCCGGTGAAGGTGTCGGCCGGCGTATAGGTGAGGTTGGTGGTGCCATCCGCAGCGACCTTGGCGCCTTCCTTGACCTCGGTATCCAGGTGGCTGTACCCGGCGGTGATCGACCAGTTGTCGGTCAGGCGGCCAACCGCGGAGAGCTCCACGCCCTTGACCCGCTTGCTGCCCGTCTGCGTGGGGTTGCCGGCGTCGTCGAGCACGGTGGTGTTGATCTCGTTGTCCACGTCGGTCTGGAACAGGGCCAGGTTCACCGCCAGCGCGTCTCCCATGAAGGCCCACTTGCTGCCCACTTCGAAGGTCTTGGCCTTCTGCGGGTCCAGCTTCGGGTTGTCGGCGCTGCTGGCCGAACTGCTCAGCTGGAAGTTGGCACCGCCCGGAGGCTGCTGCGAAATTGCGTAGTTGGCGTAGATGCTGACGGTGTCGCCGACCTTGTACAGCGCACCCAGCTTCCAGTTCAGCAGCGTATCGGAGGCTTCCAGCGTGGGATTGCGCAGCACGGTGCCGGTGGGGTTGCTGCCGCAGACCGGACCGCCACGGCCGCCACACACCGAGGCGCTGGCGTACTCGGTCTTGTAACGATCGGCACGCACGCCTGCAGTCAGCAGGAAGCTCTCGCCGAAGGACAGCGTGTCGAACACGTAGGCCGAAGAGGTGGTGGTTTTTCCATGCGCGTCGGCACCGTTGTGTTCCCAGGTCAGGCCAGCCACGTTCCAGTCGGGGTCGTACAGGTTCGCCGCAGGCCAGCGGCTGCCACCGGTGGCAGCCTGGCCGTAGCTGTCCAGTTCTTCGCGGGTGAATTCCAGACCTGCACTCAGTGCGTGGCCCACCGCGCCGGTGTTGAAGTCGGCGCGCAGGTTCACCTGGTCGGTCAGGATGGTGTTGCGCTGGTCCTTGAAGGTCGGCAGGCTGCGGGCGATCGCGTAGGTCGAAAGATCCGCTGCGTTGGTATAGGTGATGTTGCCGGTCGGCCGTCCGCCAGCGCCCCGCACGCCAGTGCCCATGAACGCGGTCAGCAGGTAGTCCTGTTCGGTGCGGCCCCAGCGGGCGGTGTTGGTCAGGCGCACGCTGTCGTTGAAGTCATGCTCGAAGCGGAACGTGGCCATCTTCGCGGTCACGTCGTCGTGGTCGGCACGGGTGCCGTAGAAGTTTTCCGGGTCCACCGGATGGTCGGCCAGCGCTTCCAGCGTCGGTTGCGGCGTCCAGCCCGGCAGGCCAAGGGTCGGCACGCCGCCGTCGGGCACGTTGTCCTGCTTCACATAGAGCAGGTTGAGGTAATAGCGGGTTGCGGTGCCCAGGCCGAAGGCCAGCGACGGCGCGATGCCCCAGCGCTTGTTCTGCACGTGGTCGCGG
This sequence comes from Stenotrophomonas sp. SPM, assembly GCF_003105135.1. NCBI lineage: Bacteria > Pseudomonadati > Pseudomonadota > Gammaproteobacteria > Lysobacterales > Lysobacteraceae > Stenotrophomonas > Stenotrophomonas sp. SPM. The sequence goes on from NZ_QETL01000010.1 coordinate 44,309, forward strand.
CCAGGCTGGTCGCTGTCCTGCCACACGCCATTGATGCGCAGCGCGCTGGTTGCGCCCAGGGATTGGTTCCAGTCGGCGGTGGTGCGGCGCTGCTGGTCGCTGCCCAGCGAAATGCTGGCCAAGGTCGCATCCTGCAGGTTGGCCTGTTTGCTGACCAGGTTGATCGCACCGGTGGGCGCCGAGCGGCCGTTGTCGGTGCCGGCCGGGCCCTTGGTCACTTCAACCTGTTCGATGTTGAAGACATCGCGCGAGATCGAGCCCAGATCGCGCACACCGTCCACGAACAGGCTGTTGGACGTGTCGAAGCCGCGCATGAACAGCGCATCGCCGGTGGTGGTGTTGCCGTTCTCACCCGCATAGAAGGTGCCGACGCCCGGGCTGTTGCGCAGCGCTTCGGTGAGGGTGGTGGCGCCCTGCTGGTTGAACAGGTCGCTGGTGATGACCTGGATCGTCTGCGGCGTGTCCTGCAGGCGCTGGGTGAACTTCGGCGAGGCGACCTTGTCGGCCTTGTAGCCGCGCGTGGCGTGCACGTCGATCTTGTCCAGCGTGCGTGCGTTGTCGGTGACGTCTGCCATGGCGACGGCGGGCAGCGCGGCCAGGCCAAGGCCGGCGGCCAGGCTGGCGGTGGCCAGGGGCAGGGAACGAAGCGGGGAGGCGTGCTTGCGGCTCTTGATCGAGGTCATGGGATGGGCTTTGCCGGATGCGGGCAGCGCCCGTCGGCACGGTGGCCGACGGGACAGAAGGCGTGGGAAGGGTTGGCGCGGACGCGCGGGTGCGACAGATGGGCCGGCGGGCGGCTCAGCTCAGCAGTGCTGGTGGTGCATGCGAGGGGGGCTGACGGCGTGCCGCAAGGCGCACCGGCGCCACGTTACGCACAGGCACGCGCAGGGTCTGCGGCCCCGACTCTGGGACGAGCAGGCACAGGTGATGCAGCAGGGGCGTGCCATCGCCGTGGCCACCTTCTGCCCCGGACTCGATGCGCGGCGCGACAGGCTCGCGTGGCGGTGATTCGCCTGGCTGCTTGCTGGCGCGGGCATCCATCGCCGCCGCAGACGGCTGCAGGATGACGTCCGTGAGGACATCGCGCCCCTCATTGAGCGCCGACCACCCCAGCCACAGCGTCAGCAGCGCGGCCACAAACAGCGGCCACCCCTGGCGGGCGAGCTGGCACAGCGTGCCGGTGGTTGAAGGCGAAGCCATGGTGCGGTTCGTTACAAACCGTTACGAAGTCAGGCCGAAGGATAACATCAACGATAATGATTCGCATCTGCGATCTTGGCAGGCGTGGATGGGTGGCGCGCAAGGCGCTGTGAGGGCGCTCATGGCGTTTGGATGGCCGGCGGTGCCGAGGGCTGGGTCAGGTCGGAGCGGCGGCTCAAGCGCGCGCTGCGCGCACCAGTAGATCCACCCCATGGGTGGATGACGGTCGGCAGGGGGCGGCGGTGGCATGGGCGCCCCCGCTCGGGTCACTCCCGGTCGTCGCGGGTCCAGATCGCGTCGTGCTCGCGCTTGGTCGGGAACTTGGGCACCGCGGTATAGGCCGGGGCGCACAGGGCGCGGCCATCACGCACATCGAAGCGCGCGCCGTGCAGCACGCACTCGATGCTGCCTTCGGCAGTGTTGAATTCGCCCGAGGACAGCTCGAATTCCTCGTGCGTGCACTGGTCTTCCAGCGCATACAGCTCGCCATCGAGGTTGAACACCACGATCGGCGTGCCGGTCACTTCATCGAACACGGTCTTCATTTCGCCCGGCAGCAGCTCGGCGCCGGCGCAGACGAAGGTCCAGGTGTCGCTCATGCCGAAGCCCCGGCCAGCGGCTTTTCCAGGATCTCAAAGCGCAGGTCATCGCGCTTGGGAATGCCGAAGCGCTCGTCGCCATAGGGGAACGGCTTCTTGATGCCGGTGCGCTGGTAGCCACGACGCTCGTAGAAGGCGATCAGTTCGTCGCGCACGTCGATCACCGTCATTTGCATGACCGGCACGTTCCATTCGCGCGCCGCATGGGTTTCGGCTGCTTCCATCAGCCGCTTGCCGACGCCACCGCCCTGCTGGGCCGGGTCGACCGAGAACATGCCGAAGTAGCCCTTGCCGTCGACATCGGCGACGTGGGCGCAGGCGACGAGGCGGCCCTCGCGTTCGGCCAGCAGGATGGTCGAGCGCGGGCGGTTGAGGTCGCCCTGGATGCCCTCGGCGTCGATGCGGGCACCGTCCAGCAGGTCGGCCTCGGTGGTCCAGCCGGCGCGGCTGGCGTCGCCCCGGTAGGCCGAGGTGACCAAGGTGATCAGGGCGGGGATGTCGGCCGGCGTGGCGGCACGGAAAGTCAGGGTGCTCATGCCGCCATTCTAGGTTGGGCAGGGGCGCCCGCAAAATGGTGCGGGGTCAGATCCCTTTTGCAGCGCGAAAGGGCTCTGACTCCCGCGCGCCGGCTATGCTGCTGCTCACCGCATTCCCGCAGGAGGCACGAATGGACAGGCAAGGCGGCGTGGCGGTGAGGGTGGTGACGCTCGGCGTGGTCGTGGCGATGCTCATCCTGCTTGTGCGCCAGGATGCCTCCGTCGCGGGCCGGGACGTTTCCTTCAACAGTTTTGCCTGCCCCAGGTTCAATCCGGCACGTGCACTGCCGGTCGCGCTGGAGGACCTGCGTGCGCACCCGCTCCGCCACCAGGGCCGGGTGGTGAAGGTGCGTGGCGCCTACGTCGATGGCTGGGAAATGTCGGCGCTGCATCCGGGGCCTCCGGTACGCGACCCGTGGGCGGCGGATGGCATCTGGGTGGAGGGCATCGCGCCGATGACGCTGCCGACGGAGCAGGCCGTTGAAATGACCGGGATCGTGTCCGCGGCACGACCGGATGGGGTGAGCGGCAAGGGGCATCTTGGCCAATGGCCGGTCGAGCTGTGCGTGTCGTCGGTGCGGCGGTTGCAGCAGTGATCAGACCCGCCGGCAGTATGGGAACGTGGATCCAGGGAGGTTCTTGAGGGCATGACCATGCGATTCGACGCTGTTGTCTCTGTTCGCTTCCTGTCGAGCGCCGAGGGTGGGAGGCGGGGTGACATCGTGGGGCAGGTATACGCCTGTCCGCTTTTCGTGGTGGGCCGTGCATTTGATTGCCGCCTGCTGTTGCAGGGAGGACGCGCAGTGCTTGGGGAGAGCTACGAACTTCCCGTTGCGTTTCTGTGCCCGGAGGAGGCGCTTGCCGTGGCCAACGTGGGGGCGGATGTCTCGCTGTGGGAGGGAAAGACGATTGCGCGCGGCCGGATACTGTGCGTGATGAGGTCAGAGCCCTCTTGCAGTGCCAAGGCGCTCTGACCCCCTTCGCTTCCGGAGACGCCAATGCCTCTGGGTTGTCAGGGATGATGCAGGCGATGAACCGTGCCTATGTTCGGCGTGTGAACGAACGGCAGCAGCGCACCGGAACCCTGTGGGAACGGCGCTTCCATTCAACGCTGGTGGATGCCGATCGCTATCTGCTGGCCTGCCAGCGCTACATAGAGCTCAACCCGGTTCGGGCGGGAATGGTGGCGCATTCCGGAGACTATCGCTGGTCAAGCCATCGCGCGAATGCGCAAGGCAGAGGAACGCATTGCTCGTGCCGCATTCGGCGTTCGAGCTGATTGCCACCGATGGGGATGAGCGACGCAGGCGCTATGCGGAGTTCATCGAGTAGGGTATTCCTGCGCAGGATCTCGCTTCGATACGGAAGGCGGTGCAGTCGCAGCGGCGGTTCGCTGGGAAGCTGTTGGGGTCAGAGCCCTTTCGCGGTGCGAAAGGGATCTGACCCCGGATTGCGGGCTCAGCCCAGCAGCTTGCGCACCTTGGTCAGTGCGGTCATGAAGCGCTCGATCTCGGCGTGCGTGTTGTAGAACGCCAGCGAGGCACGGCAGGTCGCCGCGACGCCGTAATACTGCAGCAGCGGGTGCGCGCAATGCTGGCCCGAACGCACGGCCACGCCTTCCAGGTCGAGCAGGGTGGCCAGATCGTGGGCGTGCGCGCCGTCGATCAGGAAGGACACCACGGCAGCCTTTTCCGGTGCTTCGCCGAGGATGCGCAGGCCATCGACCTTGCGCAGTTCTTCAGTGAAGTGCGCCAGCAGTTCGGCCTCGCGCGCTTCCACGTGCTCCAGGCCCAGGCCCTGCAGATAATCCACGGCCACGCCCAGGCCGATGAAGCCGGCGATGTTCGGGGTGCCGGCTTCGAACTTGTGCGGGGCGTCGTTGAACACAGTGCCGTCGAAGCTGACTTCCTTGATCATCTCGCCACCGCCGAGGAACGGCGGCATCGCGTCGAGATGCTCGCGGCGGGCCCACAGCACGCCGGTGCCGGTCGGGCCGCACATCTTATGGCCGGTGATGGCGTAGAAGTCGCAGCCGATCGCGGCCACGTCGACCTTGCGGTGCGGCACCGCCTGCGAACCATCCACCACGGTGACGATGCCGCGCTTGCGCGCTTCACGGCAGATCTCGCGCACCGGGTTGACCGTGCCCAGCACGTTGGAGACGTGGGCCACGGCCAGCAGCTTGACTTCGGGGGTCATCGCCTTGCGCAGCGCGTCCAGGTCCAGCGCGCCATCGGGGGTGATCTCGGCCACACGGAGGGTCGCGCCGGTGCGCTGGGCAACCAGCTGCCACGGCACGATGTTGGCGTGGTGCTCCATGCGCGAGACCAGGATGACATCACCGGCCTTCAGCCGCGGCAGCGCCCACGAGTACGCCACCAGGTTGATGGCGAAGGTGGTGCCGCTGCACAGCACCAGCTCGTTGCTGCGCACGTTGAGGAAGCGGGCCAGCTTGTTGCGCGCGCCCTCGTAGGCGTCGGTGGCCTCGGTGCCCAGCGCGTGCACGGCACGGCTGACGTTGGCGTTGTAGCGGCGGTAGAACTCGTCCACCGCGCCGATCACCTGCACCGGCTTCTGGCCGGTGTTGGCGTTGTCGAAATACACCAGCGGCTTGCCGTGCACTTCGCGCATCAACAGCGGGAAGTCGAGGCGGACGCGGTCCCAGTCCGGCGTGCCGGCAGGGGTTTCGATCAGGCGCGGGGTGGACAGATTCATGCCACACCTGCCTCGGCCAGGGCCTTGTCCAGGCGGCGCGCCAGCTGCTCGCGCAGGGCTTCGGGCAGCACCTTCAGCGGCTCGTGGCAGAACGCGGCGCTCAGCAGTGCCTGTGCCTGCGGCCGCGGCAGCCCGCGCGAACGCAGGTAGAACAGCGCATTGGCATCGAGCTGGCCGACGGTGGCACCGTGGGCGGCCTTCACTTCGTCAGCGTCGATCACCAGCACCGGCTGGGTGTCGATTTCGGCGTCGGCCGACAGCAGCAGGTTCTTGTTGGACAGGTTCGCGTCGGTGCCGTCGGCGCCTTCGCGGATCTGGATGCCACCATGGAACACCACGCGGCTGCGGTTGGCGGCCACGCCGCGCCACAGCAGCTCGCTGCTGGTATCGCGGGCGATGTGGTCGATGCCCAGGCGGGTATCGACGTGGCGGCGGCCATTGCCGAGCAGCACGCCGTTGGCGGTCAGCTGGGCGTTGTCGCCTTCCAGGCGCACGTTCAGTTCGTGGCGGCTGAGTGCGGCGCCCAGCTCCAGGTCGACGCGGTGGTACTGGGCATCGCGTGCCAGGACCGCATCGGTACGCAGGAAGCTGGTCTGGCGTGCGCTGCCGGCCTGCACGCGGGCGTGCTTGAGCACGGCCTCGCGGGCGACGTGGGCATGCAGCACGGTGTTGTCCAGGTGCGCCGAGTCGCCCACGCTGAAGCAGTGTTCGACCACGCCCAGGCTGGCGCCGGCACGCAGTTCGATCAGGTGGCGGTGGTGCCAGGCCAGGTCGGTCTCGCCGGCCACGCTGGCAAACACCAGCTGCAGCGGCACCTCGACCTGCACGCCTTCGTCCACGCGCAGCACCACGCCTTCATCGGCCAGCGCGGCATTCAGGCGGGCGAACACTTCGTCGCTGCGCTCGTAGCGGCGGCCGAGGAAACGCGCGGCATCCTCACCGGCGGCCAGCGCCGAGGACAGCGGTTCCAGCTGCACGCCGGCCGGCAGGCCGTGGGTGTCGCTCAGTGCGTCGCTGAGGCGGCCGTTGACGAACACTAGGCGCGGCGCCGGGATGTCGTCCAGCACGGCCGCATCCAGCACCGGCGGTGACAGCGGCGCGGCGGCGAAGACGCGGCGCTCCAGCTGGCGCAGCGAGGTGTACTTCCAGGCTTCGCTGCGGGCGGCCGGCAGGCCATCGCGCAGCACCGTGTCGAGCACTTCGCGGCGCGCGTCGCTGCCGCAGAAGGCCTGGGCCATCGAGTCGAGCAGGGCGCTCATCAGACCGCCGCCTCGCGCACCACGCGATCCTTGAGGAAATCGTAGCCGTGCGCTTCCAGTTCCAAGGCCAGCTCCGGGCCACCGGTCTTGACGATGCGGCCATCGGCCAGCACGTGCACCACGTCCGGCTTGATGTAGTCCAGCAGGCGCTGGTAGTGGGTGATGACCAGGAACGAACGATCGGCCGCGCGTAGCGCGTTGACGCCGTCGGCCACGCTCTTCAGCGCGTCGATGTCCAGGCCCGAATCGGTTTCGTCGAGGATCGCCAGCTTCGGCTCGAGCACGGCCAGCTGGAAGATCTCGTTGCGCTTCTTCTCGCCACCGGAGAAGCCTTCGTTGACGCCACGGTGCAGCAGTTCGTCCTTCAGGTGCAGCACGGCCAGCTTCTGCCGCACCAGCTTCAGGAACTGCATGGAATCCAGTTCGTCCTGGCCGCGTGCCTTGCGCTGGGCATTCAGGGCCGCGCGCAGGAAGTAGGTGTTGTTCACGCCCGGGATTTCCACCGGGTACTGGAAGGCCAGGAACAGGCCGGCGGCGGCGCGTGCTTCCGGGTCCTGGTCGAGCAGGTCGCTGCCTTCGAACTGCACGCTGCCTTCGGTCACTTCATAGCCGTCACGGCCGGCCAGGACATTGCCCAGGGTGGACTTGCCGGCGCCGTTGGGGCCCATGATGGCGTGCACCTGGCCGGGCTTCACTTCCAGCGACAGGCCCTTGAGGATTTCCTTGTCGCCGATGCGGGCGTGGAGGTTTTCGATCTTCAGCATGGTGGGGATTTCCGTGGGGCGGGCCGCGGCCCGCCGATAAAGAGAATGCGTTTGCGAGGGGCAGGGGCGGGCGGTCAGCCCACCGAACCTTCCAGCGAGACTTCCAGCAGCTTCTTGGCTTCCACTGCGAATTCCATCGGCAGTTCGCGGAACACCTGCTTGCAGAAGCCGTCGACGATCATCGACACCGCGTCTTCCTGGCTGATGCCACGGGCGCGGCAGTAGAACAGCTGGTCGTCGGAGATCTTCGAGGTGGTGGCCTCGTGCTCGACGGTGGCGCCCGGGTTCTTCACCTCGATGTAGGGGAAGGTGTGGGCACCACACTGCTTGCCGATCAGCAGCGAATCGCACTGGGTGTAGTTGCGCGCGCCATCGGCGTTGCGGTCGACCTTGACCAGGCCGCGGTAGGTATTCTGGCCGCGGCCGGCGCTGATGCCCTTGCTGACGATCTTGCTCTTGGTGCGCTTGCCGACGTGGATCATCTTGGTGCCGGTGTCAGCCTGCTGGCGGTGGTGGGTCAGCGCCACCGAGTGGAACTCGCCCACCGAATCGTCGCCCAGCAGCACGCAGGACGGGTACTTCCAGGTGATGGCCGAACCGGTCTCGACCTGGGTCCAGGTGACCTTGCTGCGCGCACCACGGCATTCGGCACGCTTGGTGACGAAGTTGTAGATGCCGCCGACGCCGTTTTCGTCGCCCGGGTACCAGTTCTGCACGGTGGAGTACTTGATCTCCGCATCTTCCAGCGCGACCAGCTCGACCACCGCGGCATGCAGCTGGTTCTCATCGCGCATCGGCGCGGTGCAGCCTTCCAGGTAGGAGACGTAGGCCTTGTCCTCGCACACGATGAGGGTGCGCTCGAACTGGCCGGTGTGGCCGGCGTTGATGCGGAAGTAGGTGCTCAGTTCCATCGGGCAACGCACGCCCTTGGGAATGAACACGAAGCTGCCATCGGAGAACACCGCCGAGTTGAGCGCGGCGAAGTAGTTGTCGCCCACCGGCACCACGGTGCCCAGGTACTGGCGCACCAGCTCCGGGTGTTCCTTGATGGCCTCGGACATCGAGCAGAAGATGATGCCCTTCTCGGCCAGTTCCTTGCGGAAGGTGGTACCGACGGATACCGAGTCGAACACGGCGTCCACCGCCACGCCGGCCAGCTTGGCGCGCTCGTGCAGCGGCACGCCCAGCTTGTCGTAGGTGTCCAGCAGTTCCTTCGGGACGTCATCCAGCGAGGCGTACTTCGGGCCCTTCGGCGCGGAGTAGTAGCTGAGCGCCTGCAGGTCGATCGGGGCGATCTTCAGCTTGGCCCAGTTCGGCATCGGCATGGTCAGGAAGTGGTGGTAGGCGTCCAGGCGCCACTGCGTCATCCACTCCGGCTCCTCCTTCTTGGCCGACAGGGCACGGATGGTGTCCTCGTCCAGGCCCGCCGGCAGGGAGTCCGATTCGATCTCCGTGATGAAGCCGGCCGAATACTTGCGGCCGAGCTGCTCATGGATCTCGCGGTTGGGGGTGTCGTCGTGGGCGACGGTTTCGATGGTTTCGGTGGCCATGGGGGGGCTGCCTACGGATCAGGAGACGACGTCGACAGCGATGGTGCGGCGCTGTTCGTCATCGACAAGGGGAAGGGGGGGCAGGATCTGGGCGAGGGTGACATCGCGCAGGGCCTCGGAAACCACGTCGTTGATCAGCCGCCAGCTGCTGCGCGCACCGCATTTGGGCGCCATGTTGCACTGGTGGTGGTCGTGGCTGCATTCGGTCAGGGCCAGCGGCCCTTCCATCGCTTCGACCACTTCGAACAGCGAGATCTCGATGGACGGGCGGGTCAGCCGGTAGCCGCCGCGGACACCGCGCAGGCCTTCGACCAGACCGGCCTGGGCCAGCGGCTTGAGCACCTTGCTGACGGTAGGCGGTTCCAGACCGGTGAATTCGGCCAGCTCGGTCGCACTCAGCACTTCACCCGGGCGGGCGGCGAGTACGGTCAGCACGACGGTGGCGTAATCGGTGAGTTTGGTGACGCGCAACATGGGGGATGCGAGTGGTTCTTAAAGCGGACTGAAATTGTACGCTTTTCTTCGCCAGCATCCAACCCGGCCATTCAGGCGGCGCTGGGGGCGCTCGTCGATCTGCCGGGAACAACACACCGGGGGCGACCGGGGCGTAATGCTGCGGCATGTGGGTTGTTTTCGCAATCACCCGGAATGAGTGAGAATCGGGGTTCCTTTCGCTGCAGACCCACCCTTGCCGATGCCCAAGAAGATCCAAGCCCGCAAGTCCGCCATCCATGGCAACGGCGTGTTCGCCGTGGCCCCGATCAAGCAGGGCGAGCGCGTGATCCAGTACAAGGGTCTGCTGCGCAGCCACGGCGACGTCGATGCCGACGACAGCGGCGACGTGGAAAGTGGCCATACCTTCCTGTTCACCCTCAACGATGACTGGGTGATCGACGCCAACTACAAGGGCAACGACGCACGCTGGATCAACCACAGCTGCGACCCGAACTGCGAGGCGGTGATCGAGGAAGACGAGGACGGCGACAGCCGTGGCGACAAGGTCTTCATCGAAGCGCTGCGCGACATCCCCGCCGGTGAGGAGCTGACCTACAACTACGGCATCGTGCTGGCCGAGCGCCACACCGCCAAGCTGAAGAAGATCTGGGAGTGCCGCTGCGGTTCGCCCAAGTGCACCGGCACGATGCTGCAGCCCAAGCGCTGACCGGTACTTGTAGAGTCGAGCCATGCTCGACTCCCCCGGCGGTGGCCGACAGCAAAAAGCAGTCGAGCATGGCTCGACTCTACAAGGGCCGCCTCCACCTGCCGTGCACGACCGGGTCACCGCCGTTCAATGTCTGTTCGCCGACCCTGTGTGCTCCCTCACTGGAGCACACGACATGACACAGCGTATCGCCGGCAAGCAGGTCGCCATCCTCGCCACCCACGGCTTTGAACAGTCCGAGCTGATCGAACCCAAGCGCCTGCTGGAAGCGCAGGGCGCGATCGTCACCGTGGTCTCTCCTGCGCAGGAGGCCAGTATCAAGGGCTGGAAGGACAAGGACTGGGGTGGCGTGGTGACGGTGGACCTGCCGCTGGCCGAGGCCGATGCCGGGCGTTTCGATGCCCTGGTGTTGCCCGGCGGCGTCATCAATCCCGACAGCCTGCGCACCGACGAGGCAGCGCTGGGCTTCATCCGCAGCGTGGCCGATGCCGGCAAGCCGGTGGCGGCGATCTGTCATGGGCCGTGGCTGTTGATCAACAGCGGGCTGGCCAAGGGGCGCGAAGTGACCTCGTGGCCGTCACTGCAGCAGGACCTGGTCAATGCCGGCGCACGTTGGCGTGATGCCGAGGTAGTAGTGGACGGCAACCTGATCACCAGCCGCAAGCCGGATGACATTCCGGCCTTCAGCGAGGCGGTGGTCAAGGCGCTGGCTGCGTGATGGTGTGCCGCCGGGCATGGCCCCGGCGCTACGTCGATGTGATGCGGTAGCGCCGGGCCATGCCCGGAGAGCGCGAAGCGCGGGAACATCAGAGGCCGCCGGGCACGGCCCGGCGCTGCCTTATTTGCCGAGAATGCCGGCTGGCACCAGGTTGCCCAGGTTCTGGTTGAAGGTGACCACCAGCTTGCCATTCTTGACCTGTGCCGACTGCACCTGCAGCGCACCCAGCACGCCGGCCACGGCCGGGTCCAGCTTGTAGATCGGCTCGCGGCGGGCGTAATCGCTCAGCGCAGCGTTGAGCAGGCCGCGCGTACGCGAGTCGAGGCGACCGCCCTGGCTGGCCGGGGTGAAGTCATCCACGGTCGGGTCCTGCAGGTGGAAGCCCTGGGTCTGTGCGTCATAGCGCAGGCCGCTGCTGAGCTTCACCTTGCCCAGGTTGGTCGGGGTGCCGCCGGCGGTGGCCAGTGCCAGGTCCATGCCGAGGTCGAGGCGTTCGCCGGCCGGCAGGCTCAGCTGCGGGTGGCTCATGGTCAGTGCGATCAGGCCGCCCAACGCATCCTGGGTGCGCGGGAAGCTGCCATCCAGATACTGCTGCACGTCGCTGGCGCCGACCGCCAGTTCGCGCCCGGAAATCGAGGGGGCCGCCTGCGCACCGATCGCGGCGGCGATCAACACGGTGGACGCGGCAAGGCGGGTCATCAGGGAACGCAGGCGCATGGCGGTGACCGGGGCGATGAATGAGGGCTACAGAGTAGCTTTGCACGCTGAATCCTGCGTGCATGCCGCTGCAACGGTTCAGTCCAGCGTTGGTTGCAGCTGCGCCGACTGGATCTGCCAGCCCTGGCCATCGGCGCGGGGCTGCACGCGGTACCAGCCGTGGTAGCGGAACACGCCCTCGCCGGTGGAGGCGCGGATGCGCACCGGCACCTCCAGCAGGCGCGGCGGCTGCTGCTGGTCGCGGGGCACGGCGGGGTCGCTGTCCAGGCGCAGGTTGCGCACGTCCGGCAGCAGGCGCAGTGCCGCATCGTCGGCACGCCGCGCGTCGGGCGGGGCGATGGCCCAGGCGGCATCGATGCCGGCCGTGTTGCGGTTGAGCAGGTCCAGCACATAGCGGTTCAGCAGCCGGGAAGGTGTTTCACCATCCGTGGCGACCGCCCCATACAACGGATCGATGGCCGTCGATGCGACGGTGGCTGCGTCGGGTGAGGCAGCGGGACGGCCTGCGTCGGCCGCTGGCGCTTCGGCGGGCGGCGGCACGGCGGCGGCATGATCGGACGGCGTCTGCCTGGAACAGCCCAGCAGGGTCACCGTCATCATCAACAACATGGCACTGCGCATGTCTGCCTCCTCCCCGAGGCGACCTAGAGGAGGGCAGTGTATCGGCAGCGTCCGGATCAGCGCGACGTGGGCAGCTGTTCCAGTGCGTCCAGCGCCGGCAGCACCTGCGCCGCCACGGCGGCCAGCGCATGGCCGTCGGTGTCGGCGTGGCGCTGCACGATATCGCGCAGCAGCTGGGTGGCGACCACCAGGGTGGCGCGCTCGTCACCGCTGAGGCCGGCCGTGCGCGGGGCGCTTTCCAGCAGGCGCATCAGGTCGCGGCTGGCGCGATGTTCCAGTTCGATGGTGCAGCGCCCGGTGCACTGGTGCCCGTCCTTTTCGATCGGGGTCACCGAGATCCGGTAGCGGGTGGAGGGGCTGGCCATGAGGGTGTGCTCGCCTGGGTCTGGAGGGATGTGCCCACCATAGGCAAGGCCGCGACCGGCGGCGACGGCCGGGGCTGCACGCAGTGTTCCACCCGGCCCGTTTCCGACACGGGAAAACCGGGCCACAGCCAATGCTGGTGCGGCTGTCGGCGGAGACGGTGCGTGCACGGAAACGCTGTGTTGCGGTTTGCGCGGGGGCGTGGTGCCGGCACAAACAAAAACGGGACGGCCTGCGCCGTCCCGTCGGAAGATGCCGTTGGGCGCGCGCTTAGAGCGCGGCGTCCTTCAGCTTCTTCAGCGGGCGCACCTTCAGCTTGGTGGTGGCCGGCTTGGCAGCGAACCACTGCTCTTCCTTGGTGAACGGGTTGATGCCCTTGCGCTTCGGCTTGGCCGGCACGCTGACGGTCGAGATCTTCAGCAGGCCCGGCAGGGTGAAGGAGCCAGCGCCCTTCTTGTGCACCGAGGAAGCAACGGCGGTTTCAAGCGAGGCCAGCACCGCGCGCACGTCCTTGGCGACAACGCCGGACGCTTCCACGATGTGTGCAACCAGGCCCGACTTGGTCAGCACTTCCTTGATCGGCTTCGGAGCGGCCGGCTTGGCGGCAGCCTTCGTCGCGACTTTCTTCACTGCCTTTTTCGGGGCAGCCTTCTTAGCGGTCTTTGCCATGGTTTCCTGTTCCGTGAACGGTTGGTTGTGTGGTCGGCGCCGAACCCCGTCGGCAAGCGCAATGTAGGGCAACTCTCGAGCGCCGCCAATAGCCCGGAGCGCGGAAAGTGCATGTTTTTTCATATCCAGGCCGATTGAGTACATGTCCGGATGCAGGAAAACGGGGCCTGCGCTGCACTGCGCAATACGCGGTGGGGATAGCAGGAACTGCGCGAAACCGCTGAAAACAAGGGAAAAATCCGTTTCGTGCTGGCGAGGAAGTGTCCAGCGGGCTGGCCCGGGACAGCTGAATTGCCTGCGGCGGGGCGACGCAGGGCTAACGCGTGCCGTGCGAGGGTGGCCGTTCATCACCGCCAAACAGGAGCAGCACATGGGAATCTCGCGACACGCCACCGCGCACTGGGAAGGGGACCTGAAGTCGGGCAAGGGCCAGTTGAACACGCCGCAGAGCGGCTTGCTGGACAAGACCCGCTACGGCTTCAACAGCCGTTTTGGCGACGAGAAAGGCACCAACCCGGAGGAGCTGATCGCCGCCGCGCACGCCGGCTGCTTCACCATGGCGCTGTCGGCCAAACTGGGTGACGCCGGGTTTACACCGACCTCGCTGGATACCGAAGCCAAGGTCGATCTGTCGATGGAAGGTGGCCCGCAGCTGTCGCAGATCCGGCTGAAGGTGAAGGCCGTGGTGCCGGGCATCGACGCCGCGCAGTTCCGCGCGATCGCCGATGACGCCAAGCAGAACTGCCCGGTGTCCAAGGCACTGAGCGCGGTGCCGATCAGCCTGGAAGCCGAGCTGGGCTGAGGGCGGTAGCGCCGGGCCATGCCCGGCGAGCGCAGCGGAAAGGAGCCGGGCACCGCCCGGCGCCTCATCGCAATCACCAATCAATGGTTCCGCTGATCACCGTCTGCACCTGTCCGCCGGACCACACCTCGCCGTCCTCATCCACACGCAGGGTCAGCCGCGCATCGTGGCTGACCTCGCGTCCCTGGCTGACTTCATAGGGTTCGCGGCCGCGCGGCAGCACGCCACGCAGGTCCAGCCACGCGGCCAGCACGGCATTCGCCGCACCCGAGGCGGCATCCTCGAACCGGCGCCCGTTGCCGACGAAGGCGCGCACGGCCAGTTCGAAGCCTTCGCTGCCATCGCTGAACGCATAGGCGAACACGCCCATGCTGTCGGTGGATTCGGCCAACGCGGCGACCGCGTCCCAGTCCGGCTGCAGTGCACGCAGCGCGGCCTCGTCGGCCACCTGCACCACCCACCAGCTGCGGCCGCCCTGCATGCGCGCCGGCGGCAATTCGCCCAGCGGCCAGCCCTGCAACGCGGCCTCCAGGCGCGGATCATCTGCCTGCGCGGTTTCGGCCAGCTGCGCGCGCGGGGTGCGGATGGCGATGCGCTGTCCGGCGCCTTCGCCGATGACCTGCAGCGGCAGCAGTCCAGCGATGCCGTCCTGCACCAGCACGCCCTCCACCGGCGCGGCCAGGCCGGCCTGCAGCACCGCATGGGCGGTGCCGACGCTGGGGTGGCCGGCGAAGGGCACCTCCTTCTGCGGGCTGAACATGCGCAGCCGGTAGCTGCTGCCAGCGGTCTGCGGCGCGAACACGAAGGTGGTTTCCGGCAGCCGGGTCCAGCGCGCGATGGCCTGCATGGCGGTGTCGTCCAGGCCCTCGGCATCGAGCACCACGGCCAGCGGATTACCGGCGCCGGCGCGCGGCGAGAACACATCCAGTTGCAGGAAACGGCGTGCGGACATCGGGGGGAACTCCAGATTCAGATAGCGCGCAGCTTAGCGCGCCGTTGTAGAGCCGAGCCCATGCTCGGCCGTGTCGGGACGTAAAAAAAAGCAGCCGAGCGTGGGCTCGGCTCTACATCCAGGTTATCTGGCCGTCGATCACCGGCTGCACCTGGCCGCCGATCCACACCGTGCCTTCGGCATCGACGCGGACATGGACATGGCCGTCGCGGCCGACTTCGCGGCCCTGGCTGGCCACGTAAGCACCCGCGTCGCCGGGCAGGGCGCCGCGTTCGCGCAGCCAGGCGCCGATCAGCGCATTGGCGCTGCCGGTCACCGGGTCTTCGGGCACGTTCACCGCATCGCCCGGGCAGAACGCGCGCACCACGCGGCTGTGCCCCGCAGCGGGTTCATCGGCGAACACCGCCACGCCGGTCGCGCCGGTGGCGTTGGTCCAATCGCGCAGGGCGGACATGTCCGGGGACAGGCCGCGCACGGAGGCGGCATCGCACAGCGGCAGCAGC
>NZ_QETL01000011.1:0-59149 GCF_003105135.1 Stenotrophomonas sp. SPM
GATGATGGCCAGGAACGTCCAGCCCAGCAGGTAGAAGATGTCGTTGAACGCCATCTGCGAGGCCTGGTGGTTGATCATGTTGTTGAGCACCGCTGCACCACACGGCAGGTCTCGCCACTGCATCAAGGCCACTTGCCCCACCTAAAGAGCCTCGCTCGCTAGGAAATATTTTGTCAGCTATGTTATGAGAACTTGTGTTGATGACAGAGCAAATGGATACGGCGCTGAATCCAAAATCTTTGCCCAAGAGCGGCAAGACAAAGACTGAAGACAGAACCATCGAAACCGATGTCGATGGCGGAAATTTTTCCAACTTTCATTTTTCACGCCTAGTCGCAAAGAAAGTTCGTTTTTGCAATGTTGACTTCCGATATTCCTCTTTCGACTCATGCTACTTGCGGGGCTGCACCTTCGACAGCTGCGATTTTACCGGTTGCAAGTTTGTCGGAACCAACCTTCATGGAGCTCACTTCCTCGGCTGCAAATTTGATTACGCAGTATTTGAGAGAACAGACATTGACGATCATGTTCTTTTATCAAACTGCCCCGAAAGAGAAAACCTCAAGTTAAAATTCGCAAGGACGCTGCGAATGAACTATCAGCAATTAGGAAATGCCCAGTCCGCAAACAAGGCCATTCAAATTGAACTAGATGCGACCGAGGCACACCTACTGAAGGCGTGGAAATCCAATGAATCTTATTATCGAAGAAAATATTCCGGCCTAGCGCGAGTCAGGCAATTCGCCAACTGGCTCTCCTTCAAAAGCCTGGACTGGATCTGGGGAAATGGCGAAAGTTCAATAAAGCTAGGCAGATCTGCGCTCGTTGTGATTGGCATCCTAGCCCTGAATGACACGCTAGAGTTCAAGAATCCCGCACTACTTTCGAGTTACGTCAAGTCCTTCAAAGAAGTGATTCCCATGTTTTTAGGAGTCAATACTTCAACGCCCTACACCCCCTTATTCATGGCTGGCGTCACAACAATCCGGCTCATGATGTTTGGATTCTTGATGTCCATCATCATAAAAAGATTTAATAGGCGGTAGCCATGCACATCTATGCATTTGGATCCGTTTGCCGAGGAGAGGTTGACGATGACTCGGATATCGACATGCTCGCGGTAATTGACGAAAACGACAGAAACGTGAGCGAGATGAATTTTTCCATCTACTCACAAGATAAGCTAAAAGCGATCTGGCGAGAAGGAAACCCTTTCGCTTGGCACCTGCGCCTGGAATCCGCAATGGTGTTCAGCAGCGACGGAACGGATATCATTGAAAGTCTTGGAGAGCCTAGCAAGTACTCCCGCGCACGAGCCGATTGCTTGAGCTTTATCGATCTCTTTGACAGTGCAGCCACCTCAATAAGAATGGGCACAAACAGCATTCACTTCGAGCTATCAACGATATTTATCGCAGCTCGCAATTTTGCAATCTGCTATTCCTTCGAGAAAGAAGGCCGACCGGTCTTCTCACGCCAAGCCCCACTGCTACTCGGAGAGCACAGCCTGAGGCTCCCCTCCACTTCTTACAGCACACTTGAAAGGTCAAGAATCCTAGCTAGCCGAGGCATTGGGGAACAGGTAGAAAGACAGCAACTAAATTCCACAATAGAAGATCTTCCAAAGATTAGACAATGGATGACGAAGCTGATGGAAGGACTAACGTTGTGAGCGGATTCAACGATCGAATTAGCGCACAGCGCTCAATATTAAGCCAGATAAACAGGGTCAGCTGGCCGTCAGAGCCACTCCATAGCCTTTCACAGCACGCTATTGATCGCTGGATCGCCGCCAATAGAATTGAAAAGGAAGACCCAATAGTTCTCCTCGTGTCATCGGCCGCAAAACAGCTGCTATTTCTAGCCAACAAGAGCCAAGACCAAATTACCGAAACCTACTTAGCGCGGATCACTGAGATACAAGCAATCGTTGCAGATCTAGCCAGGAGAATAGAGTTGGAGCTTGGAAAAAGAGCTCTACCTTTCCGCTCTTAAGAGAAAACCCCGCCTTCCGGCGGGGTTTTATTTTTCATCCACAACGATCGATCAATGCCCGCCGGCGGATGCCGCGCCCGCACCAGCACCGAACGGCGGCTTGGCCAGCCACAGGAACGCGATGATCGCCAGGAACACCCAGCCCAGCAGGTAGAAGATGTCGTTGAACGCCATCTGCGAGGCCTGGTGGTTGATCATGTTGTTGAGCACCGCTGCACCGTTCTGCAGGTTGCCCTGCCCCATCGCCGTCACCTGGTCCTGCATGCCCGGCTGGTAGGCCGAGATGTGTTCGGTCAGGTCGGCATGGTGCACCTGGGTGCGACGTGCCCACAGCCACGTGGTCAGCGATGCAGCAAAGCTGCCGCCCAGCGTACGCAGGAACGTGGCCAGGCCCGAACCCGCTGCGATCTCGCGACCGTCCAGGTCCGACAGCAGGATCTGCAGCACCGGCATGAAGAACAGCGCCACGCCTATACCCATGATCAGCTGCACGCCGGCCACGTGCGCGTAGTCCACCTGCAGGTTGAAGTCCGAGCGCATGAAACTGGTGAACGACAGGAACACGAAGGCGAACGAAGCGATCATGCGCATGTCGAAGCGCGAGGCGTACTTGCCAACGAACGGCGTCATGATCACCGGCAGGATGCCGATCGGCGCCGTCGCCAGGCCTGCCCAGATGGCGGTGTAGCCCATGTCACGCTGCAGCCACTGCGGGATCAGCAGCGACACGCTGAAGAACGCTGCATAGGCCACCACCATCGCCAGCGTACCGGCGCGGAAATTGCGGTGACGGAACAGCTTCAGGTCGACGATCGGATCCTTGTCGGTCAGTTCCCAGATCAGGAACACCGCCAGCGCCACCACGGCCACGCAGGCTAGCACCACGATCCTGGTCGAGGAGAACCAGTCTTCGTCGTTGCCCAGGTCGAGCACCAGCTGCAGCGCGCCCACGCCGATCACCAGGGTGATCAGGCCGACGTAATCCATCTTCGGCTTCTCGATCTGCTCCGGGCGCCCCTTCAACTGGTTGCCCACCACCAGCGCGGCGAAGATGCCCAGCGGCACGTTGATCAGGAAGATCCATTCCCAACTGTAGTTGTCGGTGATCCAGCCACCAAGGATGGGCCCGCAGATCGGCGCCACCACGGTGATCATCGCCAGCAGCGCCAGCGCCTGTCCGCGTTTCTCGCGTGGGTAGATCGATACCAGCAGCGACTGCGTGATCGGGTACATCGGACCGGCCACGAAGCCCTGCAGCGCACGCGACACCACCAGCATGCCCATGCTCTGCGCAAGGCCGCACAGCAGCGAGGTGATGACGAAGGCCAGGGTGGCCCAGATGAACAGCTTGCGCTCGCCGAAGCGACGGCTGAGCCAGCCGGTCAGCGGCAGCGCGATGGCCGTGCTGACCGCGAACGAGGTAATGACCCAGGTCGCCTGCTGCGAACTGGCGCCGAGGTTACCTGCGATGGTCGGCAGCGAGACATTGGCGATGGTGGTGTCGAGCACCTGCATGAACGAGGCCATCGCCAGCCCGACGGTGCACAGGGCCACGCTGGGCGGCAGGAACCCGGAGGCCGCACCCGGCGCCGCCGGTGCGCCCGGAGTGCCGGGCGCCGCTGGAGCTTGTGCGGACATGTCGACCTCAGCCCGCGTTGGCCTGCTGCGGCAGGTTGCCTTCGATGATCGTGTGGATCACCTCATCGGCATCATGCAGCTGCTTGGCATACACATCGGTGTCGAACACCGTGCCCTTGGCGGCGGCGGTCGGCAGCACTTCACCCTTCTGGTCGCGCAGGCTCACCTCGGCCTTCATCGACAGGCCGATGCGCAGCGGATGTTCGGCCAGCTGCTTGGCGTCGATGGCGATGCGCACCGGCACGCGCTGCACGATCTTGATCCAGTTGCCGCTGGCGTTCTGCGCCGGCAGCAGCGAGAACGCCGAACCGGTGCCCAGGCCCAGGCTCTGGATGCGCCCCTTGTACTTCACGTCACCGGCGTACAGGTCCGACTTCAGCTCCACTTCCTGGCCCAGGCGCATGTGGCGCAGCTGGGTTTCCTTGAAGTTGGCTTCCACCCACATCTGCTCGGTCGGCACCACGGCCATCAGGGCATTGCCCGGCTGCACGCGCTGGCCAACCTGCACCGAACGACGGGCGACGTAACCGGTGACCGGCGCGACGATGCCGGCGCGGGCATTGTTGAGGAAGGCCTGGCGCAGCTGTGCGGCGGCGGCCAGCACGTCCGGCTGGGTGGCGATGACGGTGTCATCGACCAGCGCGCGGTTGCGCTCGACGGTCTCGCGCGAACCGGCCACGGCGGCTTCGGCTGCGGCCAGCTCGTCGCGGGCGTGGGCCAGTTCTTCGTTGGAAATGGCGCCGGTGGCGGCCAGGTCCTTGCGGCGGGCGAAGTCTTCGCGCACGCGCTTCAGACTGACCTGGCGGGCGTTCAGGTCAGCCTGCGCGCCCTCCACGCTGCGGTACAGGCCGCGGGTCTGGCGCACGGTCTTGGCCAGGTTGGCTTCGGCCTGCTGCAGGGCGACGGAGGTGTCGGCCGGGTCCAGCTGCACCAGCAGCTGGCCACGCTCGACGCGCATGCCGTCATCGACGTTGATGGCGACCACGGTGCCGGCCACCAGCGGGGTGATCTGCACTTGGTTGCCCTGCACGTAGGCATCGTCGGTTTCTTCGAACCAACGGCCGAACATGAAGTACCACAGCGCCAGTGCGGCAAGCAGCAGCACGACGATGACGAACAGGCCGCGCAGCAGCTTGCCGCGGCGGTTGGGAGCGGCCGGGGCCGCGGTGTCTTGGGTCTGGCTCATGGCGTGGGTCTTCAGGAATGCGAGGAATCGGAATGGGAGGCGATCGGTGCGGCGTCGGCGTCACTGGGCTGGAAACCACCGCCCAATGCCTTGCTCAGGCGCACCGAGGTCTGCACCTGCTGCGACTGCAGGCCGGCCAGCTGCTGCTGCGACTGCAGCAGGATGGACTGCGCGCTGAGCACGTCCAGGTAGCTGCCGATGCCGGCGCGGTAACGCTGCTGGGCCAGGTCGAAGGCCGCGTGGGCGGTGTCCACCGCCTGCTGCTGCGCCTGCGCCTGCTGGGCCAGCGAACGCACCGCGTTGACCTGGTCGGCCACGTCGCGCAGCGCGTCCAGCACGGACTGGTTGTAGTTGGCCACCGCCAGGTCGTACTGCGCGTCGGTGTTGTCCAGGTTGGCGCGCAGCTTGCCGCCTTCGAAGATCGGCAGGCTCAGCGCCGGGCCGATGTAGGCGAAGGTAGAGCTGCTCTTCAGCAGGTCGCCCACGTTCGGGGCGACCACGCCGGCCAGCGCGGTCAGGTTGAAGCTCGGGTAGAACTTGGTCTTGGCGACCTTGATCTGCTTTTCCGCCGCTTCCACGCGCCACCGTGCGGCGACGATGTCGGGGCGACGCCCGAGCAGTTCGCTGGGCAGTACGCCCGGCAGCTGCAGGGCAAGCGGGTTCAGCGCCTGCGGGCGTTCGATCGACAGGCCACGGTCCGGGCCCTTGCCGACCAGCGCGGCCAGCGCGGTGCGGGCGGCGTCGATGCGCTGCTGCGCGGCCAGCAGCTGCTGCTGCGCGGCCGGCACGCGGGCCTCGGCCTGGCGCACCTGCAGGTCGCTGTCGATGCCGGCGCTGCGGCGCTGGCGGGTCAGCTCCAGCGACTTCTGCGAGCGCGTCAGTTCCTGCTCGGCCACGTCGTTGAGCTGCCAGGCATAGGCCAGATCGGTGTAGGCCTGGGCAATGCCGGCGGACAGGTTCAGGCGTGCGGCCTGCGCATCCACGGTGGCGGCATGGGCGCCGTCAACGGCGGCTTCCCAGGCAGCGCGCTTGCCGCCCCACAGGTCAACGCCGTAGCTGAAGTTGAAGGCGACCTGGCTGCTGCCGCCGTAGCGGCCGCCCAGCTCGTCACCGAGCATGGATTCGGGCAGGCGCAGGCCGGTGTAGCCACCAGACACCGACAGGCTGGGCAGGCGCTCGGCACGGCTGGTGCCGACCTGCGACTGGGCCTGGCGCAGGCGCGCATCGGCGGCGTCCAGGCTGGGATGGCCGGCCAGGCCTTCGCTGATGAGGGCGTCGAGCTGGGGATCGCCCAGCGCCTTCCACCAGTCCTGGGCCGGGAAGCCGGTGGCGCTCAGGTCGCTGTCGGCCAGCGTGCGCTCGCTGTGCAGGCTGTCCACGTCGAGCACGTGGCCCTGCGGGTTCAGGCCACGGCTGCTGGCGCAGGCGGCCAGGGCCAGGGCCAGCGCTGAAACCAGCAGCGCGCGCCCGGACCGGCGGAGAGTGGGATGCGGGATCGGGTTCATGGGGTCGTCAGGGAATCGCGGATTCGGGTCAGGAGGGACAGCAGCAGCGCGCGTTCGTCGGCGGACAGGTCGCGCAGGGCGAAATCCATCACCGCGTCGCCGCGCTTCTGCAGCCGCGCCCAGAGGGCACGGCCTTCATCGGTCAGAACGATCTGCAGGGCCCGCCGGTCCTGGCTGTGTGGCTCGCGGCGCACGCAGCCCAGGGCTTCCAGTTTGTCCAGCAGGCGGGTGACCGCACTGGGCACCTGGTCGATGGCCTGGGCCAGTTCGTTGGCGGTGCACGGGGCCATGCGGGCCAGCAGCTTCAGGCCGATGTAATGGGTGAAGCCGATGCCGAGGTCTTCTTCGGCCATGGACGCATCGAGCTGGCGGACCAGGCCGTCGCGCACCTGGCGTAGCAACAGGCCGAAGCTGGGAGGGTTGGAGGACGGACAGATCATGGGGGAGCATTTTCTTCCAAAAAAAATATTTCTCAATGGAAATATTCGATCTGGCATCGAATGCTGTGTTGCAGCAACGGGCTCGATCTGTGAAGGCGCTACCTTAATGGCCCGTGGAACTGGCCCGGTAGTACAATCCAGCCAATGAATGTCACATTCCAGCCACCCCCGCCGGTCGTAGCGGCAGGTGAACCGGGCCCGCCCACCCTGCTCCGCGAGGTGGCCATGGACTGGTTCGAGCGCAACGATGGCCCGCCGGTCATCGGTTTCCGCTTCGAAAGCCCGCAGGGCCTGGCCCGTGAAGTGGACTGGCACCATCACGCCCGCGCCCAGCTGATTTACGTCGAACGCGGCCTGCTAACCACCCGCACCTCGCACGGCACCTGGTCGCTGGCACCGGGCTCGGCCGGCTGGATGCCGCCGCTTGAACCGCACACGGTCAGCCTGGATGGCCCGATGCGTGGCTGGGGCATGGCCCTGGCCGCGCCGGCCTGCGCCGGGCTGCCCTCCGACCCCTGCGTGCTGGGCCTGTCCAAGCTGGCCCAGGCGGTGGCCGAGCGCATCTGCGAATGGCCGCTGGACTACGTCCTCAGCGACGACCGCGAGCACATCCTCAGCGTCATGCGCGACGAGATCCGCACCGCGCCGCGCCAGCGCATGCACCTGCCGATGCCGCGCGACCGCCGCCTGCTGAAGATCGCCTCGCAGCTGCTGGCCGAGCCCTCCGACGAGCGCAGCCTGGCCGAATGGGCGCACTGGGCCGGCCTGTCGCCGCGCAGCCTGACCCGCCACTTCCGCGACGAGACCACCCTCAGCTTCGCCCAGTGGCGGCAGCAGGCGCGGCTGGCCGAGGCCCTGCGCCAGCTCAGCGAGGGCCGCAGCGTGGCCGATATCGCCCATGCGCTGGGCTTCAGCAGCGCCAGCGCCTTCGTCACCGTGTTCCGCCGCCACTTCGGCCTGCCACCCGGGCGCTACCTGGCACGGGTCGGCCATGGCCTGGAACCGGGGCTGGATCCCGCACGTGGCTTGGCATCCCCCGCCGCATCCGGATAATCAGTGCATTGAGAGCGCCGACCGCCGTCTTCGCCTCCCGACATAGGTAACAACGCCGCATGACCGAACCTGCCCGCCCCGTATTCCACGGTTTCGAACAACTGCCGCTGCGCGAGTACGCCGAACGCGCCTACCTCGACTATTCGATGTACGTGGTGCTCGACCGTGCCCTGCCGTTCATCGGCGACGGCCTGAAGCCGGTGCAGCGCCGCATCATCTATTCGATGAGCGAGCTGGGCCTGAATGCCGCGTCCAAGCCGAAGAAGTCCGCGCGCACCGTCGGTGACGTGATCGGCAAGTACCACCCGCATGGCGACAGCGCGTGCTACGAAGCGCTGGTGCTGATGGCGCAGCCGTTCTCCTACCGCTACCCGCTGATCGAGGGCCAGGGCAACTTCGGCTCAAGCGACGACCCGAAGTCGTTCGCGGCCATGCGCTACACCGAATCCAAGCTGACCCCGATCGCCGAAGTACTGCTGGGCGAGCTGGGCCAGGGCACCACCGACTGGGCACCGAACTTCGACGGCACCCTGCAGGAACCGACTTGGATGCCGGCGCGCCTGCCGCATCTGCTGCTGAACGGCACCACCGGCATCGCCGTGGGCATGGCCACCGACGTGCCACCGCACAACCTCAACGAGATCGTCAGCGCGCTGCTGCACCTGCTGGATGATCCCGATGCCAGCGTGCGCGACCTGTGCGAGCACGTGAAGGGCCCGGACTACCCGTCGACCGCCGAGATCATCACCCCGGCCAACGATCTGCGCACGATGTACGAGACCGGCAACGGCAGCGTGCGTGCGCGTGCGACCTTCACCAAGGAAGCGAACAACGTGGTGGTCACCGCGCTGCCGTTCCAGGTGTCGCCGTCGAAGGTGATCGAGCAGATCGCCGCGCAGATGCGCGCCAAGAAGCTGCCGTGGCTGGAAGACGTGCGCGATGAGTCCGACCACGCCAACCCGGTGCGCGTGGTACTGGTGCCGCGCTCCAACCGCGTCGACGCCGACCAGCTGATGGGCCACCTGTTCGCGACCACGGACATGGAGCGCAGCTACCGGGTCAACCTCAACGTGATCGGGCTGGACGGCCGTCCGCAGGTAAAGAACCTGAAGATGCTGCTCAGCGAATGGCTGGCGTTCCGCAGCACCACCGTCACCCGCCGCCTGCAGCACCGCCTGCAGAAAGTCGAGCGCCGCCTGCACCTGTTGGAAGGCCTGCTGGTGGCGTTCCTCAATCTGGACGAGGTGATCCACATCATCCGTACCGAGGACGAACCGAAGGCAGCGCTGATCGCGCGCTTCGGCCTGTCCGAAGAACAGGCCGAGTACATCCTGGAAACCAAGCTGAAGCAGCTGGCCCGCCTGGAAGAAATGAAGATCCGCGGCGAGCAGGACGAGCTGGCCAAGGAGCGCGAGAAGATCCTCGGCATCCTCGACAGCAAGGCCAAGCTGAAGAAGCTGATCCGCGACGAACTGACCGCCGACGCCAAGAAGTTCGGCGACGCACGCCGTTCGCCGCTGGTGCAGCGCCAGGCCGCGCAGGCCATCGACGAGACCGAGCTGGTGCCGAGCGAGCCGATGACCGTCGTGCTGTCGGAGAAGGGCTGGATCCGCGCGGCCAAGGGCCACGACATCGATGCCGCCACCCTGTCCTACCGCGACGGCGATGCCCTGCAGGGTTCGGTGCGCGCGCGCAGCACCCAGCAGGTCGCCTTCCTGGACAGCGAAGGCCGCGCCTACTCGACGCCGGTGCATACCCTGCCCTCGGCGCGTGGCAACGGTGAACCGCTGACCGGCCGCTTCTCGCCGGCACCGGGCACCAGCTTCGTGACCCTGGCCAGCGCCGAACCGGATGCCCGCTTCGTGCTGGCCTCGACCCACGGCTATGGCTTCGTCACCCGCTTCGAGAACCTGATCGGCCGCAACAAGGCCGGCAAGGCGATGCTGAACCTGTCGTCCGGCTCCTCGGTGCTGACCCCGTCGGCCGTTGCCAACGTGGCGACCGACCGCATCGTTGCGGTGACCAGCTCGGGCAACCTGCTGGCGATCGCCGCCAACGACCTGCCGGAACTGGACAAGGGCAAGGGCAACAAGATCATCGAGATCCCCAAGGCCAAGCTGGCCACCGAGCGGGTCGTGGCGATCGTGGCGATCAGCCCGGGGCAGACCCTGCAGGTGCGTAGCGGCCAGCGCACCATGGGCCTGAAGTTCAACGAGCTGGACGCCTACCTCGGCGCCCGCGCCACCCGCGGCCACCTGCTGCCGCGCGGCTGGCAGAAGGTCGAAGGGTTGTCGGTGGAATGACGGGGAATGGGGTCGGATCCCTTTCCACGGGAAAGGGCTCTGACCCATCCGACATGGCGGGGGGTCAGAGCCGTTTTCGTTGAAAACGGATCTGACCCCGGACACGAAGAAGCCGGGGATTCCCCGGCTTCTTCATTTGTCGGCTGGCGGGCGGTGGAGCGGCTGGCTGGCGAAGGCTGGCTCGCGATGCTCCGGTGCTGGCGGGCGACAGAACTTTTGTAGAGTCGAGCCATGCTCGACCTGGATCCAACAGCAGCCGAGCATGGCTCGGCTCTACATGAAACGAGGCAGCCGGCCAACGGTCGGCTCTACCCCGGCGCGGAGCCGGCTCAGTGCGCCGGGGCGCCGTTGCCGTCGATCTTGCTCAGCTGGTACAGCTCCAGGCCGATGCGCTTGATCAGGCCCAGCTGCTGCTCCAGCCACCAGGCGTGGTCTTCCTCGGTGTCCTTCAACTGCGCCAGCAGCATGTCGCGGCTCACGTAGTCGCCCTTCTCCTCGCACAGCTTCATGCCGGCGGCGAGATTGTTGCGGACTGCGTATTCAGTATCGAGATCCTTCTGCAGCATCTCCTCCACGGTCCTGCCCGGCTCGGTGGCATGCGGGCGCATGTCCGGGTCGCCGCCCAGGAACAGGATGCGGCGCAGCAGCGCGTCGGCGTGCTGGGTTTCCTCTTCCATCTCGTGGTTCAGGCGTTCGTACAGCGCGAACAGGCCCTGGTCCTCGTAGCGGCGGGAATGGATGAAGTACTGGTCGCGGGCGGCAAGCTCGCCGCGCAGCAGTTCCTTCAGGCAGGCGATGACGTCCGGGTTGCCTTTCATGGGGGTGCTCCTGTGGATCGATGCGGCATAGGGTGCCGCATTTCAAAATACGGTGATCTAATCGGAATCAGTCGCAGTTGCGCCTGCGGCTACAATCCCCCACGAATGCCGGAAGGACCTGCAATGCGACGTACCTGGCGTTGGATACCGGCTGTGCTCATCGCCATCGTGCTGGTCATCGCACTGGTCCTGTGGCTGCTGCTGTGCGGCAGCCTGGCTGAACTGGAGGGCGAACAGGCCCTGCCTGGGCTGGCCGCGCCGGTCAGCATCGAGCGCGACGCGCTGGGGGTGGTCACCATCACTGCCGACAGCCAGGCCGATGCCATGCGTGCCCTCGGCCATGTGCATGCACAGGAACGCTATTTCGAGATGGACCTGATGCGCCGCAGTGCCGCAGGCGAACTGTCGGCGCTGTTCGGGCCGGTGGCCATCGACGCCGACAAGCACATGCGCGTGCACCGGCTGCGCGCGCGCACCGAAGCGCACCTCGACGCGGCCCTGGGCGACAACCCGCAGGCCGTGCGCGCCTATGTGGAAGGGGTCAACGCAGGTCTCTCTGATCTGTCGGTGCGGCCCTGGGCCTACCTGCTGCTGCGGCAGTCGCCCGCACCCTGGCAGGCCAGCGACAGCGTGCTGGCCGGGCTGGCCATGTACGCTGACCTGCAGGACCCGGGCAACCAGAACGAGCTGGCGCTGAGCCGTATCCGCGACGTGGTGCCACCGGCCCTGCATGCGCTGCTGGCCCACGATGGCAGCAGCTGGGACCCGCCCCTGCAGGGCGAGCCGCGCGGCGATGCGGTGCTGCCCGATGCCACCCAGCTGGACCTGCGTACGCTCGCCGCCGCACCGACCGCGCCTGCCGCCGACGCCGACGCGGTCGGCAGCAACAACTTCGCCGTGGCCGGTGCGCTCACTGCAGATGGCCGCGCCATCGTCGCCGACGACATGCACCTGGCCCTGCGTGCGCCCAGCCTGTGGTTCCGCGTGCGCCTGCGCTATCCGGATCCGCAGGCACCGGGTGGCCAGGTCGATGTCAGCGGCTTCTCGCTGCCGGGCGTGCCGGCGGTCATCGTCGGCAGCAACGGGCACGTGGCCTGGGGCTTCACCAACAGCTACATCGACACCGCCGATTTCCGCCGCGAGCCAGCGAATGCGCCGGTGACCGTGCACGAGGAACGCATCGCCGTGGCCGGCAAGCCCGATGTGCTGTTCCCGGTGCGCGAAACCGCCTGGGGGCCGATCCTGCACACCCATGCCGATGGCAGCGGCGATGCCCTGCGCTGGGTCGCCCACCTGCCCGGCGCGGTGCGCATGGACTTCGCCGACATGGCCCGCGCCGGTGACCTCGACCAGGCCCTGAAGACCGCCGACCACGCCGGCATTCCCGCGCAGAACCTGGTGATCGGCGACCGCAGCGGGCGCATTGCCTGGCGCCTGGTCGGTGCACGCCCGGACCGTGGTCCCGGCTGCGAGCCGCAGGGCTTCAACACCCTGCAGGACAGCGCGCTTGATGACGGCACGGACTGCGCGCCGTGGCCCATCCGCAGCGACGCCGCGCCGGCCCTGATCGATCCGCCCGGGCAGCGCCTGTGGACCGCCAACAGCCGCGTCGTCGACGATGCCACCCTGGCCGTGGTTGGCAACGCCGGCTACGACCTGGGCGCACGCGGCCAGCAGATCCGCAACCTGCTGGCCACCCAGGACCGCTTCGACGAGCGCGACCTGCTGGCGATCCAGCTCGACGACCGCGCAATATTCCTGCAGCGCTGGTGGGTACTGCTGCACGAAACCGCCGAGCACAGCGATGACCCGTCATTGAAGCGTCTGGCCGCCGCAAGCGAACACTGGAACGCCCGCGCCTCGGCCAATTCAACCAGCTACCGCATCGTGCGCGGTTTCCGTGGCGAGGTGCTCGATGCCATCGAAAGCGCGCTGCTGGCACCGGCCAAGGCGCGACTGGGGGATGACTACCTGCCGCTGCGGCTTGCGCAGCTGGAAGGCGTTGTCTGGCCGATGCTGCAACAGCGCCCGGCCAACCTGCTGCCGCCCGGCGTGGACAGCTGGGATGCACTGCTGGCCAAGGCCGCGCATACGCTGGAAGCCGACCTGGGCAAGCAGGGGCCGTTGCAGCAGCGCACCTGGGGCGAGCGCAACGTGGCCGACATCTGCCACCCGGTCTCGCGTGCCCTGCCCGCCTTCACCCGCCGCTGGCTGTGCATGCCGGCCGACCAGCTGCCTGGCGACCGCGACATGCCGCGCGTGCAGGGCCCGAGCTTCGGTGCCTCACAGCGCATGGTGGTTTCGCCGGGCCATGAAGCCGACGGCATCGTGCACATGCCGGGCGGCCAAAGTGGCCATCCGCTGTCGCCGTACTGGGGCGCCGGCCACGAGGACTGGGTGCATGGGCGCGCGACCCCGTTCCTGCCGGGCAAGGCGCAGCACGTGCTGAAGCTGGTGCCGGCACGGTAAATGTAGAGCCGAGCCCCTGCTCGGCTGCCTTGGCGTGAAGCCGAGCGCAGGCTCGGCTCTACAGCGCGGTCAGAGGTAGCGCCGGGCCATGCCCGGCGACGCGCGATCCATCCGCGCTGCGCGCTCGCCGGGCATGGCCCGGCGCTACCGGATCAGGCCTTGCGGCGTTCGATCAGGTTCAACAGCGGCCCGGTCATCGCCGTGGTCACCAGCGCCATGATCACCAGCACCGCGAACAGGCGGTCACCCAGCAGACCCAGCTCGTAGCCCAGGTTGAGCACGATCAGCTCCATCAGGCCACGGGTGTTCATCAGCACGCCGAGGCGCCAGGCTTCGCGATTCTCCATGCCGGTGCTGCGCGCGGCACTCCAGGTGCCCAGCAGCTTGCCGGCCGTGGCCACCACGATCACCACCACGCACAGCAGGATGTCGCTGGTCTGCAATGCATCGGCGCGCATGCGCAGGCCGGTCATCGCGAAGAACAGCGGCAGCAGCAGGGTCGCTGCGAACGGTTCGACCTTGGCCACCAGCAACTCGCGCAGCTGTGTGTTGGATGACACCGCCACGCCGGCCGCGAACGCGCCGAACAGCGCATGGATGCCCAGCACTTCGGTCACCAGCGCGCTGGCCAGCGACAGCAGCAGGATGCCGAGCAGCCAGCGCCCTTCGCGCCCCGGGGCAATCTGCTGGCGGGCGAACCACGGCTCCACCGCCCCCAGCATCACCGCGATGAACAGCAGCACGCAGACCAGGTTGAGGCTGGCCGACAGCCAGCCGGTCGCCTGCGCGGCGGCCACGATCAGCGCCAGCATGCACCACGCCGTGGCGTCGCCCAGCGCCGCACAGGCGATGGAGGTCTGCCCCAGCGGGGTCTGCGTGATGCCCCGGTCGGCAAGGATGCGCAGCAGCACCGGGAAGGCGGTGATGCTCATGGAAATGCCGACGAACAGCGCGAAGGCAGTGAAGCCCACGCCCTGCGGGCCGTGCTCGGGATACAGCCAGATGGCCAGGCCGACACCCATCACGAAGGGCACGGCGATGCTGGCATGGCTGACGGTGAAAGCGAATGTGCGGCGGCCACGCACCGCGCCCAGGTCGAGTTCGGCACCAGCCACCAGCAGGAACATCAGCACGCCCAGCTGGCTGAGCATGCCCAGCGGCCCCAGCGACGCGGCGGGGAACAAGGCCCCGTGCAGCTGCGGCAGCAGGCTGCCCAGCACCAGCGGGCCCATCATCAGGCCAGCGGCCATCTCACCGATCACCGCCGGCTGGCCGAAATGCTTCAGCAGCGCGCCCGCGCCCTTGGCCACCAGCAGCAGTACCAGCAGCTGCAGCAGGAACAGGCCCAGCGGCGATGCCAGGTGGTGGGCCCAGTCACTGCCGGCCTCGGCCTTGGCCGCCACCGACGGAGCGCCCGGCCCCGCGTAGTGCGCCAGCACCAGGCCGATCGCCAGCGGAACCGCCGCCCAGGCCAGGTAGCGCCATCCCCACTTCATCGGCGTCGCGCTGCCTCCGGTCTGTACGTCCATGAACATTCCCCAATGTGCAGGGGCCCGATGATACGTCCTTCTTCGCGCGCCCGCCGGGCATGGCCCGGCGCTACCGGGGAAGGTAGCGCCAGCCCGTGTCCGGCGGAATCATTCTTCGGTGGCGCCGGGCCATGCCCGGCGGAAAGATCAGGCCAGGGCCTGCTCGTGGACGCCGGCGATGGCACGGCCGGACGGGTCAGCGGCTGCAGCAAAGCTCGCATCCCAGGCAATCGCGGCCGGCGACGAACAGGCGATCGACTTGCCGCCCGGCACGGTTTCGGCCGCGGCACGGCTCGGGAAGAACTGCTCGAACAGGTGGCGGTAGTAGTACGCCTCCTTGGTCTGCGGCGGGTTATGCGGGAAGCGCTTGTCGGCCGCTGCCAGCACGCGGTCACTCACCTGCGCCTCGGCGTGCGCCTTCAGCCCATCGATCCAGCCATAGCCAACGCCATCGCTGAACTGCTCCTTCTGTCGCCAGAGGATGCTGTCCGGCAGGTAGCCATCGAACGCCTCGCGCAGAACCGCCTTTTCGATGCGGCGGCCGCCAAAGCCGGCACCGACCATCTTGTGCGCGGCATCGAAGCGCATCGCTACATCGAGGAACTCACGGTCGAGGAACGGCACGCGCGGCTCCACGCCCCAGGCCATCATCGACTTGTTGGCGCGCAGGCAGTCGTAGTTGTGCAGGGCATCGAGCTTGCGCACCAGTTCCTGGTGGAATTCGCGAGCATCCGGCGCCTTGTGGAAGTACAGGTAGCCACCGAAGATCTCGTCGCTGCCCTCGCCGGACAGCACCATCTTCACCCCCATCGCCTTGATCCGGCGCGCCAGCAGGAACATCGGCGTGGAGGCACGGATGGTGGTGACGTCGTAGGTCTCGATGTGGCGGATCACTTCCGGCAGCACGTCCAGGCCTTCCTCGAAGCTGTATTCGAAACCGTGATGGACGGTGCCCAGCGCTTCGGCAGCGATGGCGGCAGCGGCCAGGTCCGGCGACCCCTTCAGCCCGATCGCGAACGAGTGCAGGCGCGGCCACCAGGCTTCGCTCTGGCCGCCATCCTCGATGCGGCGGCGTGCATAACGCGCGGCCACGGCGGCCACCAGCGAGGAATCCAGGCCACCGGACAGCAGCACTCCGTACGGCACGTCGCTCATCAGCTGGCGCTCGACCGCCTGTTCGAAGGCTTGGCGCAGTTCGGCCAGGTCGGCCTGGCGGCCTTCCACGTCGGCATACTCGCGCCACGGCTGCTGGTAGTAGCGCACCAGTTCACCGCTGGCGCTGTCGTAGTAGTGGCCCGGCGGGAACTGCGCGACGTCGGCGCAGGAATCTACCAGCGCCTTCATTTCCGAGGCCACGCGCAGGCGCCCCTGCGCATCGTGGCCCCAGTACAGCGGCACCACGCCGACCGGGTCGCGGGCCACCAGCACGCGGCCGGCATCGCGGTCCCACAGCGCGAAGGCGAAGATGCCGTTGAGCTGTTCCAGCCACTGCGCCGGCGAGCCGCCCTGGCGGTACAGCGCGTTGATCACCTCGCAGTCCGAACCGGTCTGGAAGTCATACGCGGTGGTCAGCGCGGCCTTCAGGGCCTGGTGGTTGTAGATCTCGCCGTTGACCGCCAGGGCCAGCTGGCCGTCGGCCGACAGCAGCGGCTGCGAGCCGCCGGCCGGGTCGACGATGGCCAAGCGCTCGTGCACCAGCAGCGCGCCTTCGTCCAGGTACACGCCGCTCCAGTCCGGGCCGCGGTGGCGCTGGCGCTGCGACAGTTCCAGCGCGTGGCGACGCAGGGCGGGAAGATCGTCACCGGCCTGCAGGCCGAAGATTCCGAAGATCGAACACATGGGTGGCGCTCCTGTTGTGGGGGATTACACGGGGGGAAGGTGTTCGACCGGCCAACCAGACCCGGGAGGGCTGCGCCCGGGCACAAAAAAACCCGCATCGGCCGATGCGGGTTTTCTGGTGTCCGGGCGTATGTTGCTGTCTATCTACCCAGGGCGCAGTCCCGCATCGGCCGCGCACGATTATTCGCGCGCAGATTATTGCGGTTGCTATTGTTGACGGCGGTGGCCAGGTGGATTGACATGGCACTGACCGTATCGCGGTTTCTGGGGCCGTGCAACAGTTGCGTTGGCAACCACAGGAGCCGTGCCGACCAACGGTCGGCACCCACCAACTGCGGGGTCGCCACTCTGCCGACCATCGGTCGGCACCCACCCGGGCGGGATTGCGGGGTTACGCCAGCAGGCGCTCCACCAGCCGCTGGTACAGGCCCGGCAGGGCCTCCAGCTCGTCCACGCGTACGTTCTCGTCAACCTGGTGGATGCTGGCGTTGACCGGCCCCACTTCGATGCACTGCGCACCCAGCGGTGCGATGAAGCGCGCATCGGAGGTGCCACCGCCAGTGCTCTCTTCCGGGGCACGGCCGATGTGTTCGGCCAGCACCGCGCGCGCGGCCGCACGCAGCGGGCCTTCCGGGGTGTAGAACGGCTCGCCGCTGCGGTGCCACTTCAGCGTGTACTGCAGGCCGTGCCGGTCCAGCAGCGCGCTGATCTCCGCTTCCAGCTTCGGTGCATCCCAGTGCGGGTTGTAGCGGATGTTGAAATCCACCTCCAGCTCGCCGGGAATCACGTTGTTGGCACCGGTACCGGCGTGGATGTTGGAGATCTGCAGGCTGGTCGGCGGGAAGCTTTCATAGCCCTCGTCCCAGCGCCGCGCACTCAGTTCGGCCAGAGCCGGCGCCGCCTGGTGGATGGGGTTGCGTGCCTTGTCCGGATAGGCCACGTGGCCCTGCACGCCCTGCACGCGCAGCTTGGCCGACAGGCTGCCGCGGCGGCCGACGCGCAGCAGGTCGCCCAGCGTCGCCGTCGATGAGGGCTCGCCGGTGATGCACCAGTCGATACGCTGGCCACGCTCGGAGAACAGGCGCGCGACATGGCGCACGCCGTCGATGGCATCGCCTTCCTCGTCGCTGGTGAGCAGCACGGCCAGCGTGCCGGCATGGTCAGGATGCGCGGCCACGAACTGCTCGGCGGCAATGATGAAGGCCGCCACGCTGCCCTTCATGTCCGCAGTACCACGGCCATACAGCACGCCGTCGCGGATCTGCGGAGTGAACGGATCGCTCTGCCACGCTTCGCGCGGCCCCGGCGGCACCACGTCGGTGTGGCCCAGCAGCACCAGCACCGGTGCGCCGCTGCCGTGGGTCGCCCACAGATTGTCGACCTCGCCCAGGCGCAGGTGTTCGCACTGGAAACCGGCCTGCTGCAGGCGCGCGGACAGCAACGCCTGGCAGCCCGCATCGTCGGGCGTCACCGACGGCCGCGCGATCAGCTCGCAGGCCAGGTCGAGGACGGCGCTCACGCGCCACCCACGCCGAAGCGCGCCTTGAAGCCGTTGTCACTGAAGCCCTGGCTCACCGTGCCGTCGCCGGTGACCACCACCGGGCGCTTGATGAGCTGCGGATACTCGCGCAGCAGCAGCTTCCACTCGGCATCCGAATCAGCGGCCTTGCGGTTGTCCGGCAGCTGTCGCCAGGTGGTGGACGATTTGTTGACCATCGCGCCCAGCCCGCCCAGCTGCGCGGCCCATTCCAGCAGGGTTTCCGGGCTGGGCTTGTTGTCGCGGTAGTCGACGAAGGTGTACGGCACGCCGAAGCGGTCCAGCCACTTGGTCGCCTTCTTGCAGGTATCGCAGTTCTTCAAACCGTAGACAGTGGTGCTCATGGCCATCTGTGATGCAGGAAAACAGAGGGCCAGAATCTCACAACAGGCGCTCGGACACGACCCGCAACGGCGCGGCAGCACCCGTCCGAACAGGCTGTCGGACGGATGCCGGTAGATCGCCGACGGCGCCAGGTCCTCCGGCGCAGTCACCTTCAGTCGGCCAGGCCACGCAGCAGGTCGTTCACGCTGGTCTTGCTGCGGGTCTTGGCATCGACCTGCTTGACGATCACCGCGCAGTACAGCGAATGGGTGCCGTCCTTGCTCGGCAGCGAGCCGGACACCACCACGCTGTACGGCGGGATGTAGCCGTAGGTGATCTCGCCGGTGGCGCGGTTGTAGATGCGGGTGCTCTGGCTGAGGAACACGCCCATGCCGATCACGCTGTGGTGGCCGACGACCACGCCTTCCACCACTTCCGAACGCGCACCGATGAAGCAGTGGTCTTCGATGATGGTCGGGCTGGCCTGCAGCGGCTCGAGCACGCCGCCGATGCCGGCGCCGCCGGACAGGTGGCAGTGCTGGCCGATCTGCGCGCAGGAACCGACGGTGGCCCAGGTATCGACCATGGTGCCTTCGCCGACGTAGGCGCCGATGTTGGTGAAGCTCGGCATCAGCACCACGTCCTTGCCGAAGTACGTGCCGCGACGGGCGATCGCACCCGGCACCACGCGCACGCCAGCACGACGGAACTTCGCTTCGTCATAGCCGGCGAAGCGCGACTCGACCTTGTCCCAGAACGGCGCCGGGCGCGCGTCGACCACAGCCATGTCGTTGACGCGGAAGTACAGCAGCACGGCCTTCTTCAGCCACTCGTTGACCTTCCAGCCACCGTGGCCGTCCGGCTCGGCAACGCGGAATTCACCGGTTTCCAGGCCATCGATCACGCGGTTGACCAACGGGCGGGTGGACCCTTCCAGCTCGTGCAGGGTCAGCGTGGCACGGCGATCG
This sequence comes from Stenotrophomonas sp. SPM, assembly GCF_003105135.1. NCBI lineage: Bacteria > Pseudomonadati > Pseudomonadota > Gammaproteobacteria > Lysobacterales > Lysobacteraceae > Stenotrophomonas > Stenotrophomonas sp. SPM. The sequence goes on from NZ_QETL01000011.1 coordinate 19,605, forward strand.
AAGGCGCTTTCGATGCCGAACTTCAGTTCTTCCACGCCCGGCACCGGCGGCTTGCGCAGCGACTTGCGGGCGATGGTTTCGGCGCGTGCGGCTTCGGCGCTCTTGGCGGGGACCTTCTTCGCAACCGGCTTCTTCGCAACAGCGGCCTTCTTCACCGGAGCCTTGGCCGGGGCGGCCTTCTTCGGTGCGGCAGTCTTCTTCGCCGCTGCGCTCTTGGCGGTCGCAGCAGTCTTTTTCACGGGCTTGGTGGCCATCAGGTGGGGTCTCCGGCGTTTCGATCAGGGTCCAGGCAGGACAGCATTGCGTCATGCAGCTGCTGCCGGGCGGGTTCGGTCAGGGGGAGGTCGTGTTCGTCACTGATCACGAAGGTGTCTTCGGCGCGTTCGCCGAACGTGGCAATGCGCGCGTCATGAACGCGCAGGCCCTGGTTGCGCAGCACGAACGCCACGTCGGCCAGCAGGCCGGGGCGGTCGGGGGCGACCAGGGCGAATCGGGTCGCGCCGGGTTCATCGCGGAACTCGATGCGCGGGGCGAAACGGAAGTGGCGCAGCTGGCGGGGCACCACACGCCGCGAGGGGCGCAGCAGGGTCAGGTCGCCACCCAGCGCTTCGCGCAGCGCGGCCTCCAGATTGGCGCTGCTGCCGTCGGCGAAGGTGTCGGCCGGGCTCACTTCGAAGGTATCGAAAATGGTGTCCGACGGGCCATCCAGCACGCGTGCGCGGTGGATGCCGTAGCCCTTGCGGTCCAGGGTCATCACGATCGCAGCGAACAGGCCATCGCGGTCGGGCGAGTGCACGAACACTTCCAGCGCGGGGTCGTCCACGCTGATCCGGCGCACCTTCACCAGGGTGTGGCCCTGCTTGATCGGCACCAGCGCCGAGGCCTGCCAGGCCAGCTGTTCCGGGCGCAGGCGCATGAAACCCTCGTCGGGCATCACCGCGAACTGGCGGTCGATGGTGGCATCGTCGTAGCCCTGCTCGCGCACCAGCGCGCGCACGCTGTCGCGCGCCTCGGCCACGCGTTCGGCGGCCGGCATCGGGTGCTCCAGCCCATCGCGCAGCGCACGCCGGGTGGCGAAGTACAGGTCGGCCAGCAGCCGGTCCTTCCACGCGTTCCACAGCTTGGGGCTGGTGCCGGCGATGTCGGCGCAGGTCAGCAGGTACAGGTAGTCCAGGCGGTCGCGGCTGCCGACCAGGGTGGCGAAGCGATGGATCACCACCGGATCGGCGATGTCCTGCTTCTGCGCGGTCACCGACATGCGCAGGTGCTGCTCCACCAGCCAGGCCACCAGTTCGGTATCGCTGCCGCTCAGGGCGTGGGCGTGGCAGAACGCGCGTGCGTCCACCGCCCCCAGTTCGGAATGGTCGCCGCCGCGGCCCTTGGCGATGTCATGGAACAGGCCGGCCAGCAGCAACAGCTCGGGCTTGCGCAGGCGCGGCCAGACTTCGTGGGCAATGGAAAAACGTTCGTCGGCACGGCTGCTGGCGAACAGGCCGATGTTGCGCAGGACCATCAGCGTGTGCTGGTCGACCGTGTAGACATGGAACAGGTCGAACTGCATGCGCCCGCTGACCTGAGCGAAGGCGGGAATCCACTGCCCGAGCACGCCCAGCCGCGCCATGCGCGACAGCGTGTCGACCGGGCGCTGGCCACGCAGCAGGGCCATGAACTGCTCGCGCGCATTGGCGTCGGCGCGGTCGTAGGCCGGCAGCAGCGGCAGCGCCTCGGCCAGCGCGCGCGCGGTCAGCGAATGCAGGCCGCGAATCTGCGGGTTGTTGGCCCAGCTTGCGAACAGAGCGAAAACCTGGCCGACGTCACCGCACGGCCACTCGGCATCATTGGCGGCCAGGTAGCCGCGGCGCAGCGAAAAGCCCACGGTCAACGGTTCCGGCTGCGCCTCGCCGTCGAACTGCTCCTCGAAGCGCTGTAGCAGGCGGTCGCTGATCCGGCGCACCACCAGGGCGGCGCGGTAGAAGCCCTGCATCATCTTCTCGACGCCCAGGTTCTCGGCGTCGTCTTCGAAGCCCAGGCGCGCGGCCAGGGTCTTCTGGTAATCAAAGCGCAGGCGCTCTTCCGGGCGGCGCGCCACCAGGTGCAGGCCGAAACGCAGGCGTGCCAGCACCGCGCGCTCGCGCTTCAGCGCAGCCGCTTCATCGGCGCCCAGGTGGCCCAGGCCGACCAGCGCTTCCAGGTCACGCACGCCGAACGCACGCAGGGCCATCCAGCCCAGGGTGTTGAGATCGCGCAGGCCACCGGGGCCGTCCTTCAGGTCCGGCTCCAGGTTGTCGGCGGTATCACCGAAGCGCTCGTGGCGGTTGCGCAGCTCTTCCAGCTTGGCCAGGAAGAAGGTGCGTGCCGGCCACAGTTCGCGGTCGTCGATGGCCCCGCGCAGCGCGCGCCGGGCCGCCTCGTCGGCCACGATCGGGCGGGCTTCGATCAGTGCGGTCAGCACGGTCTGGTCGGCGGCAGCCTCACGGCACTGCGCCGCCGAGCGCACGGCATGGCTGACCGCCAGGCCGCAGTCCCACAGCAGTGCGAACAGTCGCGACAGCCCAGCCTCATGGGCCAGCTGCGCAGGCGCATCGCCGAACACCAGCAGGTCGATATCCGAGCGCGGGAACAGCTCACCGCGGCCGTAGCCCCCCACCGCGAACACCGACAACCCGCTGCCGGCCGGCACGCAACGCTGCCAGGCCAGGCGGATCAGGTGGTCGGCGGCGCGCGCGCGCAGCGCGATCAGGCGCTCGATGTTGTCGCCCTGGTCGAAGCGGCGGTACAGGCGCGCATCGGCCTGCTGCAGCGCCTGCCGTGCGGCAGACGCCCATTCGGGATCCTCGAGCGAATCGGCCGGCGCGTCCAGCAGTGAACCCGCCGGCAGCATCGTCAGGAGACCTGCGATTCGCCCGGCGACAGGGTCAGCACGTCCACGCCGGTCTCGGTGACCGCGATCATGTGCTCCCACTGTGCCGACAGCTTGCGGTCCTTGGTCACCACGGTCCAGCCGTCCGGCAGCACCTTGTTGTAGCGGGTGCCCTCGTTGATCATCGGCTCGATGGTGAAGGTCATGCCCGGCTGCAGCACCAGGCCCTGGCCCGGGCGGCCGTAATGCACCACCTGCGGCTCATCGTGGTAGACCTTGCCAATGCCGTGGCCGCAGTACTCGCGTACCACGCTGAAACGCTCGCTTTCGGCATAGCTCTGGATGGCATGGCCGATGTCGCCCAGGGTCGCGCCCGGACGGACCGCGCGGATGCCGCGCCACATCGCTTCGTAGGTGGCTTCGACCAGGCGGCGGGCCATCACCGACGGCGTGCCGACGAAGTACATGCGGCTGGTATCGCCGTGCCAGCCGTCCTTGATGACGGTGACGTCGATGTTGATGATGTCGCCGTCCTTGAGCACCTTCCCTTCGCTGGGGATGCCATGGCAGATGACATTGTTGACCGAGGTGCACACGCTCTTGGGGAAGCCGCGGTAGCCGACGTTGGCCGGCGTGGCGCCCTGCACGTTCACGATGTGGTCGTGGCAGATGCGGTCCAGCTCCTCGGTGGTGACACCGGGCTTGACGTGGGGGGTGACGATGTCGAGCACTTCGCTGGCCAGGCGGCCGGCGATGCGCATCGCCTCGATTTCCTGCGGGGTTTTCAGATTCACGCTCATGGCACCCATTATCGCCGATCCGGCCGCAATCTGAACGAACGCCACCCAACTGGGGATACTGACGATGCACGGATCCGGCAAGGACCGTGAAAACGTGACCCACCCCACGCTTTGTTCAACGCAAATATCACTGAATACAGACACTTACCCGCCCAGGCTGAACCAGACAGTCACAAATGCGGTCCAGAACGTGCCGCACCGTCCTGTTCAACAGACCCTCGGGTCAGGGAGGTTGTACATGCGATCTGTAGTCCGTTCCCCCATCATCTGGGCCGTGGCCCTGCTTCTGGCCGGCCCTGCCGCCGCCGCCGATACCACCACCTTCAACGTCACCCTGGTCGTCACCAAGGCGTGCACGATCACCGCAGCTGCCGCCACCAACGTCGACTTCGGCACGGCCGCGTCGACCACCGCCACCCCCACGGTCGGCCAGGGCACGGTCACCGCACAGTGCTCGGCACTGACCCCCTACACGATCTCGCTCAACGCGGGCGCCAATGCCGGCACCGCGAACGACGTGACTACCCGGCGGATGAAAAACACCAATGCGGCGGTCACGGCGAACAATTTCGTCGGCTACCAGCTCTACCAGGATGCCGCGCACACCCTCGTGTGGGGCGCCACTTCGGGCACCAACACCCAGGCCGGTATCGGCACGGGTCTGGCGGTGCCCTACCAGGTGTATGGCCAGATCACCAACCTGAGCACCAACAACGCCGCGGCCGGTAATTACCTAGACACTGTCACCGCAACGATCACCTATTGATGGGGTAGCATCGGATGGCCCTTCCCCGCCCGTGGCTCGCCATCGGGGTGGCGCTGCTGCTCGGCCTCGCCGTGGCGGCCACCGCGGCGGCGGCCACCAGCATGCAGGTGGCGCCCACCAGCCTGCAGATGGACCCGCGCCAGCGCGCCGCCGAACTGTGGCTGACCAACAGTGGCGCGTCACCGGTGAAGGTACAGGTGCGGGTGTTCCGCTGGAGTCAGCAGGACGGCGAGGAGCAGCTGCTGCCCACCACCGACCTGATGGCCACCCCGCCGATGCAGGAAATGGCGGCCGGCCAGCAGCAGCTGATCCGGGTAATGCGCACCGATCCGCAGCCACCTGCCAGCCAGCAGTTCTACCGCCTGATCGTCGACGAGGTGCCGGACCTGGCCACCCGCGCCGAAGGCATGCAGTTCGTCCTCCGTTATTCCATCCCGGTGTTCATCCAGCCCGGCGGTGGCGGCACGGTGGCCCCGCAGCTACAGGCGCAGCTGGTGCGGCTGGACGATGGCCGCAACGGCGTGGAAATCCGCAACAGCGGCAACAGCTATGCGCAGATCGCCGACCTGGCGCTGGGCAGCGCGAAGCGGCCGCGCATCATCTACCCCGGGCTGCTCGGCTACGTGCTGCCCGGGCAGGTAATGCGCTGGCCGCTGGAACGCACGGCGATCGACCGCGACAACGACGAGATCACGGCCAAGCTCAATGGCGAGTCCGCGCAGACACCGCTATCGCCCCCAGCGGCTCGCTGAGGCCCTGGTGAGCGCGCTGCTGGGTGCGGCCCTGGCTCCCGCGGCAACGCTTGCCGCCGATGTTTCCGGGGTGTCGGCCGATGCCATCCTACCGGCACCGGCACCGACCCCGCTCACCGCCACCCAGACCCTGTACCTAGACGTGCTGCTGAACAGCACGCCGCGCGGGCTGCTGCCCTTCGTCGAAGACCGTGGCCGCCTGCAGGCCAGCCCCGAGGTGCTGCGCCAGCTCGGCTTCAACGCTACCGGCCAGGCGCCGGTTTTCCTGGACCAGCTCAACGGCGTGGTGGTGCGCTATGACGCCGGCCTGCAGACCCTCGCGCTGGACGTGCCACTGGACCAGCTGATCCTGCCGACCACCGTGCTCAGCCGCCCGCAGGTGAATGCGCCCAGCGGCGAGGCCTCGCCCGGCGTGCTGTTCAACTACGACGTGTACGGCAGCCACGTCGACGACCTGGCCAACCTGAGCGTGGCCTCGGAACTGCGCATCTTCGGGCTCGGCGACGGCACGTTCGAGAACACCGCCATCAGCCGCCGCTACCAGCAGGCCGAGGATCGCCACTGGCGCAGCGAGAGCGTGCGCCTGGACACGCGCTGGACGCTGGATTTTCCGGAGCAGGCGCTGACCCTGGAAGTGGGTGATTTCTACAGCGGCTACGTCGACTGGTCACGACCGGTGCGCCTGGGCGGCATCCAGATCGGCCGCAACTATGGGCTGCAGCCCTACCGCGTGCTGACCCCGACCCCGTCGTTCCTCGGCCAGGCCGTGGTGCCCTCCACCGTCGAGCTCTACGTGGACGGCCTGCGCCAATACAGCGGCCAGGTCCCGATCGGTCCGTTCCAGCTGGCTGCGCAGCCGGGGATCAGCGGCACCGGCAGCGCCCAGGTGGTGGTGACCGATGCGTTCGGCCGCATGCAGACCCTGGACTTCAGTTTCTATGGCACCCAGCAGCTGCTGGCCAAGGGCCTGTCGGACTGGTCGCTGGGCGTGGGCCGGCTGCGCGAGCAGTTCGGCGAGCGCTCCTTCGCCTACGACGACCGTACCGTGGCCAGCGCCACCTGGCGCGGCGGCATCAGCGACCGTTTCACCGGCGAGGCCCATGCCGAGGGCGGCGCCGGCCTGGCCGAGGCCGGCCTGGGCGGCTGGTGGCAGCTGGGCAGCGCCGGCGTGGTCAACGTGGCCTACGCGCACAGCCGCTATCAGGGCCTGCAGGGCGGGCAATGGGCGGTGGGCTACAGCTGGAACAACCGCCGTTTCAACTTCAACCTGCGCAGCGTGCGCAGCCACGGCGATTTCCGCGATCTGGGCGCACTGCAGGACAATCTGCCACCCAGCATCAGCGAGCAGGCCACCGTCGGCGTGGACCTGCTGAAACTGGGCACGCTCAGCGCCAGCTACCTGCGGCTGCGCTACCCCGACGGCGACGACAACCGCTATGCCAGCCTGTTCTGGTCACGCAGCTGGAGTGCGCGCTGGTCGGCCTACCTGTCGGTCAACCAGAATCTGGACAGATCCGAGGACCGCAGCATCTACCTGTCACTGACCGCCAGCCTGGGCAACAACCGCCAGGCCAGCGTGTCCAGCCAGCGCAACGGCGGTACCCAGAGCTGGGTGGCCGATGTCACCCAGCCGGTGCCGGGCGATGGCAGCGCCAGCGGCATCGGCTGGCGCGCCCAGGTCCGCCAGGGCGACGACGGCACCGGCGGCCTGGCCGAGGTCGGGATCCTCAACGACGTCGGCCGCTACTCATTCGGCGCATCGCGCCAGGGCGGACTGAACTTCGCCTATGCCAGCGCCAGTGGCAGCCTGGTGTGGATGGACGGGCATACCTTCGCCACGCGCGAAGTTTCCGATGCCTTCGCGGTGGTCAGCACCGGCGGCGTCGGCGGCGTGCCGGTGCGGCTGGAAAACCGGCTGATCGGCGTGACCGACGACCGCGGCCTGCTGCTGGTCAGCCCACTGCTGTCCTGGCAGCGCAACCGCGTCTCGATCGACACCCTGGACCTGCCGGCCAACATGCGTGCCGACCGCATCGAGGACTGGGTCACGCCGCGCCAGCGTGCCGGTACCGGGGTGACCTTCAAGCTGCGCGCAAGGCCGTCGGTGACTCTGATCCTGCAGGACCTGCAGGGCCAACCGCTGGAACCCGGCAGCGAGGTCCGGTTGCCGGATGGCCGCCAGGCCACGGTGGGTTACGACGGCCTGCTGTACCTGGAAGACGTCAGCCCCGGCACGACGCTGTACGTCACTACCAGCAGCGGCCAGTGCCGTTCCCGCGTACCGGAGCAGCAGCAGGTCGTGGCCAGCGGCGCGCAGCCGCGCCCGGCCGCCCTGCAATGCATCCCGGAGACCGCGCGATGACCGCCCGAGACTTGCTGCTGGTCCTGCTGCTGCTGGCCGGCTTGGCGTTGGCGGCGCCGGCCCGCGCCACCGCGACCTGCGTGGCGACCGCCAACCCGACCCTGCCTTTCAAAACCATCAACAGCCTCGCGGCTGGCCCCACCACCGCCACGCTGAACATCACCGTCACCTGCAACACCGCCGCGCTGAGCCTGCTGGCCACCACCGGCGTGCGGGTCTGCGTGGGCATTGGCCCCGGCACCGGCGGCAGCAACTCCGCCTGGCGGACGATGACCACCGGTACCGCCGACACCATGAATTTCCAGCTCTACAACACCCCGAGCCTCAGCGAGGTCACCGGCCTGGTGCCGCGCGGGACACCGCCGGCGCAGGAACTGACCATGAGCTACAACGTGCCACTGCTGACCGGCGGCAGCGGCGCACAGAGCACCAGCCTGACGGCTCAGATCCCGGCCAACCAGGTGCTGGCCTCCGGTGGCTACAGCAGCACCTTCAGCGGTGCCAGCGTGGTGCTCACCTGGGCCTGGAACGAAGTCCTGCTCGGCACCGCGACGGTGCCGGCCACGTGCAACGGCGGCGCCACAGGCAACGCCACGGCCAGCGCGGCCTTCAGCTTCACCGCCACCGCCAACGTGCTGCCGCTGTGTGGCAGCTACGTCACCACCGACATGAACTTCGGCAACGTCACCGGCGGCATCCCCGCCAACATCGACCAGACCGCCACCCTGACCCTGACCTGCCTGAAGAACACCGCCTACCAGGTCAGCCTCGACAACGGCCAGAACAACCCCGCCACCAGCACCCGGCGGATGAGCACGACCATCGGTGGCAGCAGGTACTACCTGGGCTACGAGCTGTACCGCGATGCCGCGCGCAGCCAGCGCTGGGGCAACACCCTCACCGTGGACACTGCCAGCGGCACCGGCACCGGCACGGCGCAGCAGCTGACCATCTACGGCCGCGTGCCGCCGGTTACCGGGCAGCCGCCGGCCGGTACCTACAACGACCGGATCACGGTGACCATCACCTATTGAATCCCCGCGCACCTTGTAGAGTCGAGCCATGCTCGACTGCGCCTTTTGTAGAGTCGAGCCATGCTCGACTGCACCTTTTGTAGAGTCGAGCCATGCTCGACTGCGCGGAAGTCGAGCAAGCTCGACGCTACAGATCCGCCGATCGCGGCCGATACCGCGCTCAGGGATTTCCAGCAGGGCAGACAGCCGGTGGTACGTGCGCTATCGATGACAGCCATGCTGGCAGCCAGCATGACCGCCCGCGCCGAGCCGGCGACCACCGCCCTGCAGATCCGCCTGGTGGTGGTCGAGGGCTGCGCCACCACGCCCGGCACGACCGACCCCTGCCCGGTCCCCGCACAGTACAGCGAGGCCCCTGCCCTGCCCGCACAGGTCCGCGAGCTCGCACCGCCGACCGGGGACGAAGGCGACCCCGCGCTGCCCGAACCACCGACGGTCTACTACTGATGCCCAGGCGCTGGCTGCCCGGCCTGCTGGCCCTGCTGCTGGCCCTGCCGGCGGCGGCACTGGAGCTGGTGCCGACCACCCTGCAGCTGCCCGCGGCCGGCGGCCGTACCGAACTGTGGCTGCACAACCCCGGCCCGGCGCCCTGGCGCGGGCGCCTGCAGATCTGGGCCTGGGACCAGCAGACCGGTGCCGAACGGCTGCAGCGCAGCGAGCAGGTCCTGGCCAGCCCCACCCTGATCGACCTGCCCGCCGGCGCCCGCCAGCGGGTCTGGCTGCTGCCACGCACGCCCGCACCGGTCGCCGCCGAACAGGCCTACCGGGTGCTACTGACCCCCGATGACCGCCGGCAGCCCCGCTATTCCCTGCCGCTGTTCCGCGGCGGTGATCCCGCCCGCGCGCGGGCTCGCCTCTGGGTGGAGAGGGCCGGCGATGCGGCGCAGCCCGAGCTGAGACTGCATAATGAGGGGCTCCGCCACGCCCGCCTCAGCGACCTCGTGTACGAGGACGCACAGGGCCAGCCGCACGTGCTGCTGCCGGGTCTCGCCGGGTATGTGCTGGCAGCCCGGGAGCGCCATTGGCAGCTGCCGGCCCGTGCCGACGGCTACCGCGGCGGCCGTTTCCGGGCCCAACTGCAGGATGGGCAGGCGCTGATCCTGCCCGCACCGGAACCCGTAATTGCAGTGGACGCCGCCTCCGGGCTATAATTCCCCGGATGTCCTGCCGCCCTGTGCGCGGGACACCGTCCACGCCGTACGTCATCGGCGAATCCACACTTGTTGCCCCCATCCGTGCCGGGGTGCTCCGCAAGGAGTTCGGCCACGGAGGCAACAGGGAAGCCCAACCCCGGAACCATCAGCGCTTCCACGCGTCCCGCATACCTATCCCGCGGGCGGAATCGCCGGTTCCCCATCAGGAGTATTGCAATGCCCCAGGTCACCATGCGTCAGATGCTGGAAGCCGGCGTCCACTTCGGCCACCAGACCCGCTACTGGAACCCCAAGATGGCTCCGTACATCTTCGGCGCCCGCGGCAAGATCCACATCATCAACCTGGAAAAGACCGTCCCGCTGTTCAACGACGCGATGAACTTCATCTCGTCGGTTGCCCAGAAGCGCGGCACCGTCCTGTTCCTGGGCACCAAGCGCAGCGCGCGCGAAACCATCCGTGAAGAAGCCGAGCGTTGCGGCATGCCGTTCATGAACCAGCGTTGGCTGGGCGGCACCCTGACCAACTTCCGTACCGTAAAGCAGTCGGTTGCCCGCCTGAAGGAACTGGAAGCCGGTGAATCCGACGGCACCTTCGAGAAGCTGGTCAAGCACGAAGTGCTGGGCCTGCGTCGCGAGCGCGACAAGCTGGAGGCCTCGCTGGGCGGCATCAAGGACATGAACCGTCTGCCGGACGCCATCTTCGTGATCGACATCGGCCACGAAGACATCGCGATCAAGGAAGCCAAGAAGCTGGGCATCCCGGTCATCGCCGTGGTCGACACCAACTACAACCCGGAACTGGTCGACTACGCGATCCCGGGCAACGACGACGCCATCCGCGCTGTGCAGCTGTACGCCCGCGCCGCTGCCGACGCCGTGCTGGAAGGCAAGGCTGCTGCTCCGCACGCTGCTTCGGTGCGTGAAGAAGAGTTCGCCGAAGCCGCTGCCGCCGAAGAAGGCAAGCCGGCCCGTCGCGCACCGGCCAAGAAGGCTGCTGCTGACAAGGGCGAAGCCCAGGCCTGATCCAGGCCCCGGTGGGCGCCCTGCGCCCACCTGTCCTGACCGCTGCCACTGGCGCGGCGACCGGACACTGTCACACGGGCCGGCCACCATGCCGGCCCAACCCCTTTCTTTCGTGAGGTAATCCCGTGGAAATCACTGCTTCCCTGGTCAAGGAACTGCGCGAGCGCACCGGCGCCGGCATGATGGAATGCAAGAAGGCGCTGACCGAAGCCGGCGGCGACATCAACGCCGCTGCTGAAGCCCTGCGCAAGTCGGGCGCCGCCAAGGCCGACAAGAAGGCTGACCGCGTGGCCGCCGAAGGCCGTCTGGGCCTGGCCCAGGACGGCGGCAAGGCCGTGCTGGTCGAGATCAACTCGGAAACCGACTTCGTTGCCAACGACGTCAACTTCAAGAACTTCGTCGATTCCGTCGCCGCTGCCGCTCTGGCATCGGGCGCCGTTGACGCCGAAGCCCTGAAGACCGCCAAGCTGGCCTCCGGCGAAACCGTCGAAGAAGCCCGCGCCACCGCGATCCAGAAGCTGGGTGAAAACATCCAGATCCGTCGCCTGGTCAAGGTCGACACCACCGGCAACGTCGGCGCCTACGTCCACACCAACGGCAAGGTCGGCGTGCTGGTTGACCTGATCGGCGGCGACGTCGAGCTGGCACGCGGCCTGGCCATGCACGTGGCTGCGCTGAAGCCGCCGCACAACAAGGCTGCCGATGTGCCGGCCGAGTTCGTGGAAAAGGAAAAGGAAATCGAACTGGCCAAGATGTCCGAGAAGGACAAGTCCAAGCCGGCCGACATCCTGGAAAAGATCATCGCCGGCAAGATCAACAAGATCGTCAGCGAAGTGACCCTGTACGGCCAGACCTACGTGCTGGGCGACAGCACCGTCGAGCAGGTGGTCAAGGCCGCCGGCGCCGACGTGGCTGGCTTCCAGCTGCTGGTCGTGGGCGAAGGCATCGAGAAGGTGGTTGAAGACTACGCCGCCGAAGTTGCCAAGGCGATGCAGGTCTGATTCCAGCCCACCGGCTGCGAAACGACCAGAAGGAGCCGCGGGAAACCGCGGCTCTTTTTTTATGCCTGTGGGCCCGTGGACCCGAGGCCTTCAGACCTGTGGGTGCGCACTGTTAGTGCGCACACCCCTCTCATCTATGGGTGCGCACCGCTGGTGCGCACATCCAGGACAAGGATCTTTGCGTTATCCGCCATTCAAGCCGATACTCGACACAGGGGAATACGCAATCGCATAACAGGAACAAAAGTCGCAGACTGTGATGTATCCCTAGGTATTCTTGTCCTAATGGAATTGAACGATCCGACATGCCTCCTGAGCTGACTGCTGCCCTGGCGCTGTGCCGCAACCTGCCCTCGCCTCCCGGTATTGCCCTGCGCATCATCGAACTGGCCCAGGACCCGGAAGCGGACATCGCCACCGCCGCCGACATCATCGCCATCGACATGGCGCTGAGCGCTCGCATGCTGCGCATCGCCAACTCGCCGCTGTATGCCAGCCGGCGTCGCATCGAGAACCTCGGCCAGGCACTGACCATGCTCGGCCTCAACGCCACCATCAGCCTGGCGCTGGGCTTCACCGTCACCCAGGGCCTGACCGGCGGCAGCGGCGCCGACCACGACCTGCGCCAGCGCGCCTGGAAGCGCAGCATCCTCAGCGCCCTGGCCGCCAGCCAGCTGGGCCAGGCCCGCGGCCTGCGCCGGCTGGAAGAGCTGATGCTGGCCGGCCTGCTGCAGGACATGGGCGTACTGTGCCTGGCCCAGGCCGAATCCGAGCGCTACCTGCCCCTGCTGCGCGAAGCCGGCGGCAACCTGGACCTGCTCGCCCGCGAGCGCCAGGAACTGGGCTGCACCCACGCCGACGTCGGCGCCTGGGTGGCCGAACAGTGGGGCCTGCCGCGCTACCTGGTGGACAGCATCCGCCTGAGCGAGTCCGAGCCCGCCACCGACAACACGTTCCAGGCCTGCGTACAGCTCTCAGGCGCGGTCGCCGACATCTGGCTGGACGAGGATGCCGACGGCGCGCGCGAACGCGCCCTGCACGAGGTCCACGAGCGCCTGCAGCTGGACAGCGCGCGCTTCGACCAGATGCTGGCGCGCATCAGCGACGCGCTGCCGGACATCGCCAGCCTGTTCGAGACCGGCCTCAGCTCGCCCTCCCGCGTGCGCGAGCTGATCGACCACGCACAGGAACTGACCACGCTGCGCAACCTGCGCGAAATGCAGGATGCCGAGCAGGCGCGCCGCCGCGCCGACGAATTCGAGGCGCGGGCCAAGCGCTTGGCCGACCAGGCCCACCGTGACGCCCTCACCGGCGTACTCAACCGCCGCCAGCTGGAAACCGTGCTCGACCAGGAGTTCCAGCGCGCCGGCCGGCAGGGCTGGCCGCTGTCGGTGGCCTTCATCGACCTGGACGATTTCAAGAAGATCAACGATGCCCACGGCCACCTGACCGGTGACGAGGTGCTGCGCGTGTTCGCCAGCAAGCTGCAGGGCCAGCTGCGCAACAGCGACACCGTGGCCCGCTTCGGCGGCGAAGAATTCGTCGCGCTGCTGCCCAACACCAGCGAAGCGGTGGCCCTGGACGTCATCCGCCGCGTCCTGGCCAGCATCGTCTCCACCCCGATGGTCGAGCTGGAGGGCGGGCCGCTGTTCGTGACCTTTTCCGCCGGCGTGGCCACCCAGGGCGGTTACGAGCGCTTTGCCGGCGTGCAGGACCTGCTGCGGGCGGCCGATGACGTGCTGTACCGCTCCAAGAACCTGGGCCGTAACCGCGTCATCGCGCGCTCGCCCGGCGAACTGGGGCATGATGAGCTGTCTGCCACCGCAGGCGCCGAACTGGGCTGAACCCGCTGCTCCGGCTGAACGGGGCAGTGCGACCTTCTGCGCCGCAGTGCACAAAATACTTTGGCCGCGCGCCGCATGCGCGTAGAATCCCCGCGATTTCCACGCTCACGAGGTCCCTATGTCCAAGCTCGCCTATCGCCGCATCCTTCTGAAACTGTCCGGGGAGGCGCTGATGGGAGATGAGGACTACGGCATCGACCCGAAGATCATCAACCGCTTGGCCCGTGAAGTGATCGAGGCCCAGCAGGCGGGCGCCGAAGTGGCGCTGGTGATCGGCGGCGGCAACATCTTCCGCGGCGCCGGCCTGGCCGCAGGCGGCATGGACCGCGTCACCGGCGACCAGATGGGCATGCTGGCCACGGTCATCAACGCCCTGGCCATGCAGGACGCGCTGGAGAAGCTCGGCGCCAAGGCCCGCGTGATGAGCGCCATCAAGATCAACGACGTGTGCGAAGACTACATCCGCCGCCGCGCCATCCGCCACCTGGAAAAGGGCCGCCTGGTGATCTTCGCCGCCGGCGTCGGCAGCCCGTTCTTCACCACCGACTCGGGCGCCGCCCTGCGCGCGATCGAGATCGGCGCGGACCTGCTGCTGAAGGCCACCAAGGTCGATGGAGTGTACGACAAGGACCCGAACAAGCACAGCGATGCGGTCCGCTTCGACAGCCTGAGCTACGACGAAGTGATCCGCCGCGGCCTGGAAGTCATGGATACCGCGGCCTTCGCCCTGGCCCGTGACAGCGACCTGCCGATGCGCGTGTTCGACATGGGCCAGCCGGGCGAGCTGCTGAAGATCCTCGGCGGCGCCAACATCGGCACCCTGGTCCAGGGCCGCGATCCGGCCTGAGCCTGAGCGGCAGGCGTGCTGCGGGCCGATCCAGGCCCGTCAGCGTCCCGTATTCGCCTATAATCGCCCGATTCCAGTTACATCCAGGACCCGGGCGATGCTCAACGACATCAAGAACAACGCGCAGACGCGCATGGCCAAGAGCATCGACGCTCTGAAGCACACCCTCACCTCGATCCGCACCGGGCGTGCCACTCCCGCCCTGCTGGACCGCGTCACGGTCAATGCCTACGGCAACGCCAGCACCCCGCTGAACCAGGTCGCGTCGATCTCGAACGCCGATGCCCACTCGCTGCTGGTCACGCCCTTCGACAAGAGCATGATCAAGGAAATCGAGAAGGGCCTGTACAACCACGAGTTCACCCCGAACACGCTGGGCGCGGCCATCCGCATCAACATGCCGCCGCCGACCGAAGAGCGCCGCAAGGAGCTGGCCAAGCAGGTGCAGAAGGAAGGCGAGGGCGCCAAGATCGCCATCCGCAACATCCGCCAGGACGCCAACAAGGAAGTGGCCAAGCTGGTCAAGGACAAGGCGATCAGCGAAGACGAGAAGAAGCGCGGCGAAGACGACATCCAGAAGCTGACTGACAGCAGCATCAAGGACGTCGACAAGGTCGTCGCCGACAAGGAAAAGGAACTGTTGTCGGTCTGAAGTCGATGCCTTCAGTCCCGCCTCCGTTGCCGGCCGCCCTGCCCCGCCACGTCGCCATCATCATGGATGGCAACGGGCGCTGGGCACAGCAGCGCCGCCGCCCGCGCGTGATCGGCCACCGTGCCGGCGCGCGCGCGGTCAACCGTACCATCGACCGTTGCCTTGAACTGGGCATTCCGGCGCTGACCCTGTTCGCGTTCTCCAGCGAGAACTGGGGCCGCCCGCAGGAAGAAGTCGATGCCCTGATGAAGCTGTTCCTCGGCGCCCTCGACCGTGAAGTGGACGAGCTGCATCGCCGTGGCGTACGCGTGCGCTTCATCGGCGAGCGCGAGCGCTTCGGCGCCGGGCTGGTCAGCCGCATGCAGCTGGCCGAACAGCGCACCGCCGACAACACCACGCTGACCCTGTCGATCGCCGCCAGCTATGGTGGCCGCCAGGACATCGCCCGCGCCGCCCGTGCGCTGGCCGCGGAAGTGGCTGCCGGCCGCCTGCTGCCCGAGCAGATCGACGAATCGCTGCTGGGCCGCCAGGTCGCCCTGGCCGACCTGCCGCCGCCGGACCTGTTCATCCGCACTGGTGGCGATACCCGCATCAGCAACTTCCTGCTGTGGCAGCTGGCGTACACCGAACTGTGGTTCACCGAGGCACTGTGGCCGGACTTTGATTCCGGGCAGCTGCAGCAGGCGCTGGACGCCTACGCCAGCCGTGAACGCCGCTTCGGCCTGACCAGCGCCCAGATCGCCGCCCTGGCCACCGAGACGCCCAGCCCATGACCAAAACCCGAGTTCTCGCCGCGCTGATCATGGCGCCGGTGGCCATTGCCGCGATCCTGCTGCTGCCCACCCAGTGGCTGGCTGCCGCCGCCGCCGCCGTGTTCCTGATCGGCCTGTGGGAATGGCTGAAGCTGGCCGGCATCGAAGACACCCTGGCCCGTACCGTGCTGCTGGTGCTGAACCTGCTGCTGATGGTGCTGATGGTCTGGGCCGATGGCAGTTCGCTGGTGCTGTTCCAGCTGGCGACCCTGGTTGGCGTGGCCTGGTGGCTGGCGGCCCTGGTCTGGCTGCGCTTCTTCACCTTCGGCGCGCAGCCGGGCAGCCCGGCCCGCATCCTCAAGCTGCTGGCCGGCACCCTCGCCAGCGTCCCGGCCTGGGCCTCGCTGGTGCTGATCCATGCCGGCGGCGATCCGCCGGGCCACAACGGCCACCTGTGGCTGCTGGCTGCGCTGGCGCTGGTCTGGGCCGCCGATTCGGGCGCCTATTTCGCCGGCCGCCACTTCGGCAGGCACAAGCTGGCCCCGCGCATCAGCCCCAACAAGACCTGGGAAGGCCTGTTCGGCGGCCTGCTGGCCGGTGTCGCCGTGGCCGTCGGCCTGGGCTGGCTGGCCGGCGTGGACGTCGCGCACCTGCCGGGCCTGCTGGTCACCTCGGTGGTGGCCGTGTTCGCCTCGGTGCTGGGCGACCTGTACGAAAGCCTGATCAAGCGCCATGCCGGCGCCAAGGATTCGGGTCACCTCATTCCTGGCCACGGCGGCGTGCTGGACCGCGTCGACGGTGTGCTGGCTGCCCTGCCGGTGTTCGCGCTGGGCAAGGAAATCTTCGGATTCTGACCATGGATGCTGTTGCAGACCTGCGCCGGGTCGCCGTATTCGGCGCCACCGGCTCGATTGGCGCCTCCACGCTGGACGTGATCGCCCGCCACCCGCAACGCTACCAGGCCACCGTGCTCGCCGCCGGCCGCCAACTGCAGGCGCTGTTGGCGCTGTGCCGCCAGCACCGCCCCGCGCATGCGGTCATCGCCGACGAGAGCCTGTACGCCGAGCTGCGTGACGGCCTGCGCGACGCCGGCCTGGCCACCGAGGCGCACGCCGGCGCTGCCGCATTGGACCAGCTGGCCGCCAGCGATGCCTGCGACACCGTGGTGGCCGCCATCGTCGGTGCGGCCGGGCTGTCCTCGACCCTGGCGGCCGCCGCCGCCGGCAAGCGCATCCTGCTGGCCAACAAGGAATCGCTGGTGCTTGCCGGCGAGCTGCTGACCCGCACCGCCGAGCGTGCCGGCGCCGAAATCATCCCGATCGACAGCGAGCACAGCGCGATCTTCCAGTGCCTGCGCTCGCGCGATGCCAGCCTGGACGGGGCCGGCGTGCGCCGGATCCTGCTGACCGCCTCGGGCGGTCCGTTCCGTGGCCGCAGCCGCGCCGAACTGGAGCAGGTGACCCCGGCCCAGGCCGTTGCCCACCCGAAGTGGTCCATGGGCCCGAAGATCTCGGTCGATTCGGCGACGTTGATGAACAAAGGCCTGGAAGTGATCGAGGCGCACCACCTGTTCAAGGTGCCCGGCGAACGCATCGAGGTGCTGGTCCACCCGCAGAGCCTGGTCCATTCGCTGGTCGAGTTCGTCGACGGCTCGACTCTGGCCCAGCTGGGCCTGCCGGACATGCGCACCACCCTGGCCGTGGGCCTGGGCTGGCCGCAGCGCATCGAATCGGGCGTGTCCGGGCTGGACCTGCTGGCCCAGGGCCGGCTCGATTTCGAAGCCCCGGACACCGAGGCCTTCCCCTGCCTGGCCCTGGCCTGGCAGGCGATGCAGGCCGGCGGCACTGCTCCGGCGGTGCTGAACGCGGCCAATGAAGAGGCTGTTTCAGCGTTTCTTCAGGGCCGGATCGGTTTCCTGAGCATTCCCGCGCTGGTTGCTAACGCTCTTTCAACACTGCCGACCGAAGCAGCCGATACACTGGACGGCCTGTTGTCCGCCGACCAACGGGCCCGCCAGTTGACCCTGAACGCCATCGACGCCGCCTGAACGCCACGCCCATACCGCATGACGCCGCTGCCATTGACCGCCACCGTGAGCCTGCATGACTGACTTCATCGGATCGGTCTGGTGGATGATCGTCAGCCTCGGGCTGCTGGTCACCTTCCACGAATTCGGGCACTACGCGGTGGGCCGCCTCTGTGGGGTGAAGGTGCTGCGCTTCTCGGTCGGCTTCGGCCGCCCGCTGTGGTCGCGCCGCGACAAGCACGGCACCGAGTTCGCCATCGCTGCCCTGCCGCTGGGCGGCTATGTGAAGTTCCTCGACGAGCGCGAGGTCGAGGTCCACCCGCATGAGCGCGGGCAGGCCTTCAACCACAAGACCGTCTGGCAGCGCATCGCGATCGTCGCCGCAGGCCCCATCGCCAACCTGCTGCTGTGCATCCTGCTGCTGTGGGCGATGTTCGTGATCGGCAAGCAGGATTATTCGGCCACCATCGGCCGCACCACCGGCATCGCCGCCAGCGCCGGCCTGGCCAGCGGCGACCGCGTGCTGCGCGTGGACGACCGCGACGTGGTCACCCTCGGCGATGCCAGCATGGCCCTGACCGCGGCGGCGATGGACCGGCGTGACGTGACCCTGGAGGTACTGGACGGCAGCGACCAGGTGCGCAAGCGCACGCTGCCGCTGTCGCAGCTGCCGGCCGGCTTCGATGAACGCCGCGTGCCGAGCCTGGCCGGCCTGCAGTGGCAGGCATCGCTGCAGCCGGCGCAGGTGGACAGCCTTACCGCCGATTCGGCCGTGGCCGGCCTGCTACAGCCGGGTGACCTGATCGTAGCCATCGACGGCCAGCGCATCGATGGCGCCGACCAGGTCAGCGCGCAGATCCAGGAACTGGGCCGCCGTGGCGGCCCGGGCATGATCGAAGTGCTGCGCGGTGGCGAGCGCCTGGCGCTGGAAGTGACCCCGCGCGCGGGCAAGGACGGCCAGGGCAGGCCGGTCTGGCAGATCGGCGTGGGCTTCTCGGGCGCCTTCAGCCCCGCCTACGACACCCTGATGCGCTACGGGCCGCTCGATGCGGTGACCGTGGCCGTGCGCGAAACCGGCCGCCTGGCCTCCGATTCGCTGGGCATGATGGCCCGCATCGTCACCGGCAAAGCCTCGCTGCAGAACGTTTCCGGCCCGGTCACCATTGCCCGCGTGGCCAATGTTTCGGCCAAACGCGGCCTCGATTGGTTTCTGCAGTTCCTTGCCCTGCTGTCGCTGAGCCTGTGCATCATCAACCTGCTGCCGATTCCCATCTTGGACGGCGGGCACCTGCTGTATTACCTTATCGAGTTGGTCAAGGGCAGCCCGCTGAGCGAGCGTGCCATCGCCGCAGGTCAGTACATCGGCCTGGCGTTGCTGGCCGGGCTGATGGGACTGGCGTTCTACAACGACATCCTCGGCCTGGTCCCGCGATGAACTTTTCCACGTTTTTGGCGTCTACAGCGCCGGCATCCCGTACCAATGAAATCGACCTTCCTACCGGACGTGACATGACGCGACTCCCCAATCGCCGCCTGCTGGCCCTCGCCCTCGCCGCCGTCACCGGCGCTCCCGCCCTGGCCCAGGCAGCCGAGCCCTTCACTGTCAGCGACATCCGCGTCGACGGCCTGCAGCGCATCAGTTCGGGTACGGTGTTCACCTACCTGCCGGTGGAACGTGGCGAGACGGTCACCGACAGCAAGGTCGGCGAGACCATCCGCGCCCTCTACAAGACCGGCTTCTTCGAAGACGTGCAGCTGGATCGCCAGGGCAACATCCTGGTCGTGACCGTCAAGGAACGCCCGGCGATCAACAAGCTGACCGTGACCGGCAACAAGGACATCAAGTCCGACCAGCTGCTCAAGGGCCTGTCCGACATCGGCCTGACCGAGGGCGGCACCTTCGACCGCCTGAGCCTGGACCGCGTGACGCAGGAACTGCGCCGCCAGTACAACGACCGTGGCAAGTACAACGTCGAGATCACCCCGACGGTGAGCCCGCTGGACCGCAACCGCGTGGACATCGCCATCGCGATCAAGGAAGGCAAGGCCGCCAAGATCCAGCACGTCAACCTGGTCGGTACCGAGAAATACGACAGCCAGGACATCCTGGAAACCTGGGAATCCAAGGAGCACAACTGGGCGTCGTGGTACCGCCGCGATGACCAGTACTCCAAGGAAAAGCTGTCCGGCGACCTGGAAAAGCTGAACTCGTGGTACCTGGACCGCGGCTACGTCGACTTCAGCATCGACTCGACCCAAGTCTCGATCAGCCCGGACAAGCGCGACATGTTCGTGACGGCCGGCGTGACCGAAGGCAACCAGTACAAGATCTCCGAGATCAAGGTCAGCGGTGATACCGTCCTGCCGCAGGAAGATGTCGAGCGCATGGTCGTGCAGCGCGCCGGCGACACGTTCTCGCGTGCGCTGCTGGAGTTCAGCTCCGACGCGATCACCAATTCGCTGTCCAACATCGGCTACGCGTTCGCCAAGGTGAACCCGATCCCGACCACCAACCGTGCCGAGCAGACCGTCGCGGTGAACATGCAGGTCGTCCCCGGCCCGCGCGTGTCGGTGCGTCGGATCATCTTCAAGGGCAACACCCGCACCTCCGACGAAGTGATGCGTCGCGAAATGCGCCAGTTCGAGAACAGCTGGTACTCGCAGGCCGCGATCGACCGCTCCAAGATCCGCCTGCAGCGCCTGGGCTACTTCGAGTCGGTGGACGTTGAAACCCCGCCGGTCAGTGGCAGCAACGACCAGGTCGACGTGGTCTACAACGTCAAGGAAACCACCTCGGGCAGCTTCGTGTTCGGCCTGGGCTACTCGCAGTCCTACGGCATGACCACGTCGGTGCAGCTGTCGCAGAACAACTTCCTCGGCGGCGGCAACCGCGTGTCGGTGGAAGCCTCGCGCAGCAGCTACCTGCAGCGTTACGGCTTCAGCTACACCAACCCGTACTTCACCGATGACGGCGTGTCGCTGGGCTACAACCTGTCCTGGCGCGAACTGGACTACTCCGACTTCAACACCGCGCAGTACAACAGCACCAATGGTTCGGCACAGGTGGTGTTCGGCGTGCCGCTGACCGAGACCGACAGCGTTTCGCTGATGTTCGGCATCGACAGCAACCAGATCACGACGTACCCGGGTTCCACCCCCGAGTCGATCATCGACTACATCAACGCCATCGGCAGCAAGACCTTCCATGCCTGGCGCACGGAGCTGGGCTGGGCGCGCGATTCGCGCAACGACTACTTCATGCCGACCCGCGGTACCTACCAGCGCATCGGCCTGGAAACCACGCTGCCGGGTTCGACTGTCGAGTACTTCAAGCTGAACTACCAGATCAGCAAGTACTGGCCGATCATGCCGTCGCTGGTGATCAACACCCGCGCCGAAATCGGCTACGGCGACAGCTACGGCAAGGACTACACCCGCAACATCTGCTACACGCCGTCTACCACCGACAATCCGAACCCGACCCAGACCGTGGACTGCACCCCGGCTTCGTCGGACTACGTGAAGACGGTGACCGCCACGGGCCTGCCGTTCTACGAGAACTTTTACGCCGGCGGCACCAACTCGGTGCGCGGCTTCGAAGACAACACCCTGGGCCCGCGCGAGGCGACCTCGGGTTACCCGAACGGCCAGCCGCTGGGCGGCTCGGTGAAGACCGTCGGTTCGGTGGAAGCGTACTTCCCGCGCCTGTTCGACAGCCCGTCGGCACGTGTGTCGGCCTTCGTCGACTTCGGCAACGTCTACAACGGCACCAGCAACGTCAAGGCCAACGAACTGCGCGTGTCCACCGGTGTGGCCCTGCTGTGGCGCGCCCCGGTCGGCCCGATCTCGATCAGCTACGCGTTCCCGCTGAAGAAGAAGGACGGCGACGAAATCGAGCGCCTGCAATTTACGTTTGGTGGCCAGTTCTAACTGGCCCCCAAACGTTCCCACGGTTTGCGATGCAAACCGCGGGGCCTATCCTGTTCCCTATCCCCCGCGCCGTTGGCGCGCCCCCCTTAACAAAGGGGGGCTCTCCTCCAGATACATCGCGGGGGCTCTGACCCCTTGGGCTCAGGCGCCGAAGCGCTCGTCGTCCATCGCCATCAGTGGGGCGGCGCCGGCCTGCATGGCGGCGGCGTGAGCCAGGGTGCGCGGCAATACGCGGGCGAAGTAGAAGCGGGCGGTTTCGCGCTTGCCCTGGGCGAAGTCGGCGCCGTGCGCGCTGGCGTCGGCGGCGGCCACGCTGCGCGCCCACCAGTAGGCCAGCACCACGTAACCCGAATAGAACAGGTAGTCGTAGCTGGCTGCGCCCAGTTCGTCCGGGTTGCCGGCGGCGCGCTTGAGCACGTCCATCGTCAGGCTGCCCCACTCGGCGGCTTTGGCCTGCAGCGGGCCGATGAACTCGGCCAGTGCCTCGTTGCCTTCGTGTTCCTTCGCGAACGCTTCGATTTCGGCCAGCATCAGCTTCAGGCCGGCGCCTTGGCTGGAGGCGGTCTTGCGGCCGATCAGGTCCAGCGCCTGGATGCCGGTGGTGCCTTCATACAGCGTGGTGATGCGCGCATCGCGGGCCAGCTGCTCCATGCCGTGCTCGCGGATGTAGCCGTGGCCACCGAAACACTGCAGGGCGTTGTAGGTGTTCTCGATGCCCCATTCGGTCTGGCAGGCCTTGGAGATCGGGGTGAGGAAGCTGACCAGGGTGTCGGCGCGCTCACGCTCGGCGGCATCGTCGGCGCTGTGCGCAACATCGATGAGCGTGGCGGCGTGCAGGGCCAGCAGGCGGCTGCCTTCGACCAGCGACTTGATGGTGAGCAGCATGCGCCGCACGTCCGGGTGCACCAGGATCGGGTCGGCGGCCTTCTCCGGGAACTTAGCGCCGCTGAGCGCGCGCGACTGCAGGCGCTCACGGCTGTACTTCAGCGCGTTCTGGTAGGCGCGTTCGGACAGGCCGATGCCCTGCAGGCCGACGCCCAGGCGTGCGGTGTTCATCATGGTGAACATCGCCTGCAGGCCCTTGTGCGGCTGGCCGACCAGGTAGCCCTGCGCACCGTCGAAGTTCATCACGCAGGTGACCGAGCCCTTGATGCCCATCTTGTGCTCGATCGAGCCGCAGCGCAGTGCATTGCGCTCGCCGACGTTGCCGTCGCGGTCGACCTTGAACTTGGGGGTGACGAACAGTGAGATGCCCTTGGCACCCGGAGGGGCGTCGGGCAGCTTGGCCAGCACCAGGTGCACGATGTTCTCGGTCAGGTCGTGCTCGCCGGCGGTGATGAAGATCTTGGTGCCGGTGATCGAGTAGCTGCCATCGGCATTCGGCTCGGCCTTGGTCTTCAGCAGGCCCAGGTCGGTGCCGCAATGCGGTTCGGTCAGGCACATGGTGCCGGTCCAGCGACCCTCGATCAGCGGCTTGAGGAAGGCGTCGTGCTGCCAGGCTTCGCCGTGCTGCTTCAGTGCTTCGATGGCGCCGTGGGAGAGCAGCGGGAAGTTGCCCCACGCCAGGTTGGCGGCGTTGATCATCTCGTTGAGCGGCACGCCCAGGGTGTGCGGCAAGCCCTGGCCGCCCAGTTCCGGTGCGGCGGTCAGGCCGGTCCAGCCGCCATCGACGAACTGGTCGTAGGCCTGCTTGAAGCCGGGCGGAGTAGTCACTTCACCGGTGGCCTGGTCGAGCACGCAGCCGATCTCGTCGCCCACGCTGTTGAGCGGAGCCAGCACGCTGGCGCTGAAACGGCCGGCTTCTTCCAGCACGGCATCGACAACGTCGGCGGTGGCGTCGGTGAAACCCAGGCGGGCGAACAGCGGTTCGACCTTGAGCACGTCGTGCAGGGCGAAACGGAGGTCGGAAAGCGGGGCGGTGTAGCTGCTCATCGGTGACGTCTCGATCAGGACAAAAGGGCGCGGCAGGCAATGCCGCGGCGAAAGGGGAATCTCAGCGCAGCACGCCGGGCAGGCCCGGGGCCTGGTTGAGGGTGCTGCGGCCGCTGATGTCGAAGCTGCGCTGCTTCTTTTCCTGCGGGGTGGCGGCCACCGTGCCCTTCAGGCCATAGGCCAGGGTGCGGTTGCCGGCCAGGGCGTCGGCCACGACCAGGCGCGCGCCGGAGCTGGGCACCAGGTTGATGTTGATGACGTCGGCCGAGGTGCCGCCGATGGAAATGGCCGGCTTGGCCTGCAGGGTGCCCGCTTCGGTGTCGCCGACGGTCAGGGTCAGCGAGACATCGTCGAAGGTCATGGGCATCGAGCTGTAGTTCTGCAGGCGCAGGGCCACGGTCCAGTTGCCGTCGGCGCCCACGGTGAGCTGCTGCAGGCTGGCCGCCGGTTCCGAAACACGCTTGACGATGCCATCGCTGCAAGCAGCCAGGGTCAGGGTGCACAGGACGATCAAGGCGAAACGGAAACGGTGGAGCATGGGCGCAGGTCCTTTATAGGGGGTGCGTGGGATAAGCATACTACGGCGTATGGTGGAATGGATCGCCGGCGGCGACCCGCCGCAGAGGGTAGCGCGTGAACATGAACGCAGGCGCGCGCTGAGCGCCGCCCATGGCGGCATTCAGTCGGCCGGCGTGGGCGCGGGATCGCGCAGCGGGGCCATCATCTTCAGCGGCGCAAGGTCGTAGCCCATCGCTTCGGCCTTGGCCTTGAGCTGCTCGAACAGGCTGCGGTCCATGTCCGGCAGGCGCGAGAGGATCCACAGGTACCTGCGGTCGGGTTCGCCGACCACGGCCCACTGGTACTCCGGGTCCAGGGCGATCACCCAGTAGTCGGCCCAGACCAGCGGCACCCAGCTCAGCCAGTCCGGAGCGAAGCGCACCTGCAGCTGGCCGGGCTGGCCTTCCACCGGGCGTGCCACGCCATCGGCGACCACCCGTTCGCCCTCGCGGTTGCGGCAAGCATTGGTGACGCTGATGCGGCCATCGCGGCGCAGCCCGTAGTTCGCGGTGATCTCGCCCACGCACTGTTTCTGGAACGATACCGGCAGGTGCGCGATTTCGTGCCATTGGCCGGCATAGCGGTCGATGTCCAGGGCCTCGACGGCGCGCACGGGTTCGGCAGCTAAGGCCGGCGCGGCGGCCAGCAGCAGGCAGGTCAGCAGGGCAGGGCGCAGGCGCATCGGCATGGGCGGGCTCCGGGCGAGAGCTTCGAGCGTAGGCGAGTGGCGGTGGTGGGGTGTGAATGCCGCGAGTGGGCAAAAAAAAAGACCTGCATTTCTGCAGGTCTTCAAACTGGTGGCCGAGGACGGAATCGAACCGCCGACACGGGGATTTTCAATCCCCTGCTCTACCAACTGAGCTACTCGGCCAGTTTGGCAGGCCAACCGCGCGGACGCAGTGGCCGGAAAAAAAAGACCTGCATTTCTGCAGGCCTTCGAAAGTGGTGGCCGAGGACGGAATCGAACCGCCGACACGGGGATTTTCAATCCCCTGCTCTACCAACTGAGCTACTCGGCCACTTGTTTCGTTGCAGCGAGGTCGCTGCCGAGGACGCGCATGTTACGGAGGTAGACCGCATTCGGCAAGCGTTTTGGCAAAAAACCTTCACATTGCCGTCTGCGCGCGCGCAAGTGCTTGATCCTGCGTGCGCGGCGGAATGCGCGCGGCTGGTTGGCGGGGATGCAGGTAGCGCGGGGGCATGCCCCGCGAGCGTGCTCTGCGACGGAAATCAGCGGTGCGCCGATATCGGCAAAGTCGCAGCGGCAGGGGCTGTGTCGGGCTGCGTGTGCGGCGGCCGGTGGAACGCTGTTTCCGTCGCCGCCCAAGGCCGGCGCGGAGGCGTACCGTCGGCTCTCCCTTTCGATGCTGCACGCAGCAGAGACCCTTGCCATGTCCGATACCCCGATCAACACCACGCGCATCGTCCTGGCCTCACGCCCGCAGGGAGCGCCGACCGACGCCAGTTTCCGCCTGGAACAGGCCCCGCTGCCGGCACTGCAGCCAGGCGAGGTGCTGCTGCGCAACCGCTACCTGTCGCTGGACCCGTACATGCGCGGACGCATGGACGATGGCCCGTCCTATGCTGCGCCGGTAGCGCTGGGCGCGGTGATGGAAGGGCAGACCGTGTCTGAGGTGCTGCAGTCCACCGTGGCCGATGTTGCCGTGGGTGACCATGTGCTGGCACCGGGTGGCTGGCAGACCCATGCGGTGCTGCCGGCCGCCGCGCTGGGGCGCCGCCTCGACGTGGCCGGATTGCCGCTGAGCACGGCGTTGGGCGTGTTCGGCATGCCTGGCTTCACCGCGTATTCCAGTCTGCATGAAATTGCCCGCTTGAAGCCGGGCGAGACGCTGGTGGTGGCGGCGGCGAGCGGGCCGGTCGGCGCCACCGTTGCCCAGCTGGCGCGCCTGCAGGGCGCGCGCGTGGTGGCGATTGCCGGGGGCGCTGCCAAGCAGGCTTACCTGCACACGCTGGGCGTGGACGTGGCGCTGGATCATCGCGCGCCGGACTTCGCCTCGCAGCTGCGCGACGCAGTGCCGGATGGCATCGACGTCTACTTCGAGAACGTCGGCGGCCATGTATTGGAGGCGGTGCTGCCTCTGCTCAACGATTTCGCGCGTATTCCGGTGTGCGGCACCATCGCCACCTACAACGCACGCGGTGTCGAGCAACCGGGTCCGGACCGGTTGCCAGCCCTGTTCAGCCAGATCCTGCGCCAGCGGTTGACCGTGCGCGGGTTCATCGTGCATGACTTCAAGCACCTGTGGCCGGAGTTCGAGCGCGAGATGGCGCAGTGGCTGCGCGAAGGGCGCATCCGGTACCGCGAGGACGTGGTGGAAGGATTGCAGCGTGCCCCGGAAGCATTCTTCGGCCTGCTGCAGGGGCGCAACTTCGGCAAGCTGGTGGTGAAGCTTGATTGAGCCTGTCAAGGCGATTCGGCCGGGCAGGGCGGTGCGCTAGCGGTAGGACAACCCACTGCTGGCCATGAAGCCCTTCGGGTCGAACACCGCCCAGGCCTCGCCCCACTCGAAACGGGCGCGGCCGGCGTTGAGCGGGCGTCCGAGCGCTTTGGCCAGGGCGCGGCGCATGAACGCGACTTCGGCATCGATGGCGGCCTCGGTAGGCCAGCCGTCTTCCATCGGCGCGCCGGGCAGCTGCACGCCGATGGACAGCATCGACAGCGCCTGCCCTTGGAAGCACAGGGCGACTGCCGCCGGCACGCCCTGCAGCTGCAGGCCGCGCAGGTGCAGCCACTGGTAGCCGTTGCCGAGGTCGCGGCTGTCCTGCAGCAGCACGGCAAAACCCGCGCGGGCCTGCGCCAGCGTGAGCGTTGGGCCGATCCTCAGCGGCAGCTCACCCAGGCCGATGCTGCCGTCGGCGGCATCGAAATCAAGCGCCCGCGGTGCGCTGCCGGGCGCACTCACGGGGCGAAACGCACCTGGCGTGGATCGCTGACGCTGATCTGCGTCTGGTAGTAGTACTTGCCGCTGGGCTGGCCGCTGGCGTTGATGAAGTCGATGCGGACCCGGCGCGCGGTACCGCCCACCAGCAGGCGGCGATTCTGCAGGTAGTCCAGCTTCAGGCCCAGTGCTTCTTCCAGTGCGGGGCGCAGCGCGGCATCCATGCTGAGGGTGATGTTCAGCGGGTGCCGGTAGTCGCGTTCGCTGTTGAGGTAGATGCGGCCACCTTCGCTGCCGACGGCTTGCACGGACAAGGCGAAGGTGCCGGAAATGCCGCGCGCTGGATCGTCCTGCGCGGCACGCACGGCTTCGTAGTTGCCGATGTAGCCGGGCACCGGCGGCGCGGCGGCCAGGCGGTGGGCGCAGCCGGTTGTCAGCAGCAGCGGGACCAGCAGTGAGGCCAGCAGGGCGGGGCGATTCATGGCGCTTCCTTGTGCGTCGGTGGCTGTGCCGATTGTGGCCGGGCGTCGGTTGCAGCCACAAGCGCGCTGTCCAATCGGCCCGTTGATGGGGCATGCTGGGCGCCTACCGCATCGACCAGGGAAGGACATGCCAAGGACCGCGGAAGTTCATGCCATCGATTGGGGCACGCTGCAGTGTGCCTATGGCGACGCCTCTGAAGCGGGTGCACTGCTGGCCGAGCTGATGGACCCGCAGCACCAGCAGGACTGGAACGACATCTGGTCGCATCTGTGCCACCAGGGCACGGTCTACCCGGCCAGCCACGCCGCGCTGCCGGTGCTGCTGTCGATCGCACGGCAGACCGGGCGCAGCGACGGCGATGATGCGTTGCTGCTGGCTGGCGCCATCGTTGCCGGCTCGGACGTGGGCGATCCCGGGCTGGTGCCGCATGGCGATGTCATCCAGGCGCTGCGCAGCAAGGTGCAGAAACGCCTGCGGGGCAGTGGCCGGGAGGCGGTGCCACTGTCCGAGGATGGACATGGCGAGCGTGGCTGGCTGCGCCAGGCCTGGCTTGGGCTGAGCGGTGAAAAAGCCTGGTCGCAGCACCTGGACCGGCTTGCCGAGGGCGAGATCGTGGGTGAGTGCGTGGCCTGTTCGGCCGATCTGTACTGCACGCTGGATATTGAAGCGCCGTATGTCTGCCATGAGGACCCGGTGTCCGGTGCCCCGTCGGCGACGTCTGCGCTGCTGCCCGGTGAACCGGTTGGCGTGGCCGAGCAGTGGCTGATGCAGCAGGTGCGCGGCGATGGTGATATCCGCGCCGAGCAGCTGCTGGAACTGGCCTTCGGTCATTCCGAATGCAGTGCCTGTGGACATCCGTTTGCGGTGCGCGAGTGCGTGCAGGCCTGAGCCGCAGGCGTCCTGCACGCGGCGCTCGCGGCGGCCTGACCATCGCATCACCGGCGCGCGTCTAGCGTGCGTTGACCGGGTCGGCCTGTTGCCGGCCGGAGAGCCCCCATGAACGACAAGCAGAATCCCAACCAGCAGCAGGCCCGCGAAGGTGCCGAGGAAAGCCGCCAGGACCGCCGTCAGGACGAGGTGGCGAAGCAGCGGCCTGGCCAGCGGGACCAGCAGGTGCATGACGCGCATTCGCGGCGGCCGCAGCGCAAGGATGGGAGCCAGGAGCCGGGTTGAGGGCGGCGACGGCTGCGGCTGCCCGGGCGTTCAGTCCTGCAGCGTGAACCCGGCAGGCGCGCGCGGCACAGGTACGGCCGGGCAGTGGTACATGTCCATGTAGACCGCGGTGGTGGTCTCGCCGCAGTGCACGTCGTAACGGTCGATGACGTGGTAGTCGGGCGTGCCTTCGGCCAGCGGCGCGAAGGTCATCATCGCCTCGAACTGATGTTCGCGGACGACACGGTCGCTGGACGGTGGATTGCGGCTGCCGACGTTGCCGCCACGCTCGAAACGCGGGCGCGTCTGATCGCTGCAGACCAGCTGTTCGAGATAGGCCCGCTGGCCATCAGGCTGGCATACCTTGATCGGGCTTTCCTTGCGCAGGCCCCACTGTGCGCTGTCTTCCGGCGCGCCATCGTCGGCAAGTGCAGGGGCGGCGGGAACGGCCAGCGCGACCAGTGCGACCAGCGCCAGCAGGGCAGTGACTGCATGCATCCGTGCATCCTCGGTCGGTGTCGAGATGATGATCCTAGCGCAGGGGCGTGGGATGGGTGACCGCCACCGCGACGGCGGCCCAAAGAAAAAGCCCGCGGATCGCTGGGATCTACGGGCTTCTCTGAATAGTGGTGGAGCCAAGGAGGATCGAACTCCTGACCTCGTCATTGCGAACGACGCGCTCTCCCAGCTGAGCTATGGCCCCACGGCGGGGCTAGTGTAGCGCTGCGGACACCCCTTGCCAAGTGCAGGGCAAGATGACTTCCGCCACTGCGGGCATGCGGTCACAACTGCCAGCATGGGCCATTCATCGCCATGGGAAGGAATCCGTATGCGCCGCTGCCTGTTCGCGTTGCTGCTCTCGCTGTGCCCGGTGACACATGCGGCGGAGCTTGGGTCGCCTCTGGTGTCCGTTGATGAACGCATCGAACTGGCTGCGGTCGTGGCTCGCCTGGCCGGCTTCGAGGAGTTCCAAGGCGAGGGTGTTGCGTCCTACGATGCGGCTGTAGCGGCTTATTTCCTGCCCTTCGCCGCGCACCCTGCGGTTCTTCGTTTGCGCCAGTACAGGCACGAACGCAACATCGGCTACGGCGATACAGTTGCCTTGGCGGTACTGGCTGCCGATGCGGAGTGGACGCCGGCTGTCCCCGTCAGTGACTGGCTGCCCGTTGCTTCCACCCATTGGGATGAGGTCTCCGCCACTCGGATGATGCGCGACCTGGCCGCGTTCGCAGAAGCAAGCCGGGCGACAGCTTTCTTTGCATCGCAACGGGGCGAACTGCAGCAGATGGCCGCGGGACTGCAAACTGCGCTGGGTGATGGCGTCGACGTGTCCTGGTTCAGCGCGCTGGAAGGCATGGCACACGTCGTACGGCTGCATATCATCGTGGCCCCGTTGCATGGCCGTGGGAACTACGGACCTCGTGTCGTCCGTGCCGATGGCAGCATGGACGCCTGGGCGGTTATCGGGGTCGGGCAGGCACCGGACGCGGCACATGTGCAGTGGAATGCAGAAGCCGTGCAGCGCCTGCTCGTGCACGAGACAGCGCATGCGTGGGCAAATCCCTGGGTGGACCGTAATGCGGCAGCCCTGCGAACGTCGGGCGAGCGGAGGGTGATTCCGGGTGTCTATGGCCAATGGAGACCGGTGCTGTATGAAACGGTGGCGCGCGCGCTGACGATCCGCTATTTCCTGGATCACGCGCGTCCCGACGCCGCGCGACGCGCGATGGAAGAGGACGTGCAGCGCGGGTTTGAATGGACGGCTGCGCTGGCCGAACGATGGGCAGGCATGCACGCGCCGCTGCACGAACATGCGAGCGTGGCTGTGCTGAGGCAGGTGCTGGCCGCGCCGCGGATGCCGCCAGCCTGGCAGGCGTGGAGGCTCCAGTACTGGCCCGCCAGGGGCGCTACTGGGGTCGCGCCCGGACAGGCCGAGCTGCGCCTGCAGTTTGATCGCCCGATGCGCAGTGCGATTGGCGTGTTCGGGGAAAAACTGCCTGATTTCCTTGGACCTCCTCAGTGGAGCCCGGACGGTCGGGCGCTGGTGATGCCGGTAAGGATGGCTGCCGGCCGCGAGTATGAAATCCTGCTCAATGATCCCGACGTGCCTGGCGGCTTTCGCAGTGCACAGGGCGAGCGCCTGCCACCGCTGCGGTGGCAGTGGCGCACGGCGGCGCAGGCCGGGCCGGAGACTGGGTCGGAACGGCCATGATGGACGGCGCTGCCGCAAGGGCGGTCAGGCCGCAGGCGCTCAGCCGTGACAGACTTTGTTTCCTCACCTGATGGAAGAGCAGCGCATGACCGACTACCACCCGCTGGATTGCGACCTGCACGATGTGCTGGAAATCGCCTGCCTGCACCACGCCCTGCTGCAGGTCGAACTGCGCGATGGCAGCCGCTTCGTTGCGCGTGCGCGGACCACGATCAGCACTGCGGACAAGGAGGAATTCCTGCTGCTGGATACGGACGATGGCGAGCGACGCATCCGCCTGGACCAGCTGCATGCGGTGGCGACTTTGGGCGCCGATGGGCAGCCGGGTGCACGCACGCTGCTGGGGCCCGGACCGGCCAACGCGGCGCAGGAATAGGGGGCACGGCCCACTTTGCCGCAGCGGGCGGCAACCTGACTGCGACGGGGTGCGCAACGAAATCGTAACAATTCGGGCGATAATGAACGCTTGCGCAGCGTCTCCCTTTTCTACCGCCCGGCTCGCGCAGGCCGCACGGATGCCTCCTCAGAGCTCTCGATGCCTTCCCATACCGATTCCCGCCGTTCGTCGGGCATGTCGTCCGTTGTTTCCTTCCGTCGCCATCCGTTGGCCCTGGCCTGTGCCGGCCTGGCCCTGGCTGCCAGCTTCGGCGCCGCCGCGCAGGACCACGCGCCGAGCGCGACCGCGCTGGACACGATCACCGTGACCGCCGAGCACCGCGAACAGAACCTGCAGGAAGTGCCGGTGTCGGTGGGCGTGGTGCAGGGCGAGCGCATGCGCGACTTCACCGCCGGCGGCGACGACACCCTGCTGGCGCTGTCCGGCCGCGTGCCGAGCCTGTATGCGGAAACCACCACCGGCCGCATTTTCCCGCGCTTCTACATCCGCGGCCTGGGCAACATCGACTTCTACCTGGGTGCCTCGCAGCCGGTGTCGATCATCCAGGACGACGTGGTGCTGGAACACGTGGTGCTGAAGTCCAACCCGGTCTATGACGTGGACCAGGTGGAAGTGCTGCGCGGCCCGCAGGGCTCGCTGTTCGGCCGCAACACCACCGCCGGCATCGTCAAGTTCGACACCCTCAAGCCGACCGACGAGTACACCGGCCGCGTCAGCGCCAGCTATGCCAGCTACAACAGCGTGTCGATCGACGGCGGCTTCGGTGGCCCGATCAATGACGTCGCGGCGTTCCGCGTGTCGGCCCTGTACCAGCACCGCGACGACTACGTCGACAACACCTACACCGGCCCCAGTGCCGATGGCACGGTCAGCCCGAAGAAGAACGCCATGGGCGGTTTCGACGACCGCAACGTGCGCGCGCAGCTGATGCTCAAGCCCAGCGACCAGTTCTCGATCCTGGCCTCAGCCCACGCCCGCGACTACGACGGCACCTCGACCCTGTTCCTGCGCAACGCGCTGTCCAAGGGTTCAAACCAGACCGACGTGCCGCGCGACAAGGTCGCCTACGACGAAGCCGACAACAACCCGCAGGCCTACAAGACCTACGGCGGCTCGGTGAAGGCGCGCTATGACTTCGGCGCGGTCGATTTCACTTCGATCACTGCCTACGAAACCACCTCTGGTTACAGCCGTGGCGACACCGACGGCGGCGCCGCAGTGAATTTCCCGGTCAACGGCGTGCCGAACGGCTACGGCCAGTCGATGGGCCAGATCCGCGATCTGGACCAGTGGACCCAGGAATTCCGCCTGGCCAGCCATGACGACAACGCCCTGCAGTGGCAGGCCGGCGCGTTCTACTTCAACGGCAGCGACACCACCGACTTCTACCAGCGCGCGTGGTTCCTGCAGGGCGCGGCCCGCAACCCGAACAACTGGGTGCGCCTGCGCAACAAGAACACCTCGTGGGCCGGTTTCGGCCAGATCAGCTACGCCTTCACCGACAAGTTCAGCATCACCGCCGGCCTGCGCCAGACCAAGGACGAGAAGCACACCCGCCTGCTGAAGACCGCTGACACCGCTGCCGGCGTGGTCACCTACAAGGGCCGTACGGACGTGAAGATGTCCGATACCACCCCGAGCTGGGACCTGAGCGCGATGTACCAGTTCAACCCGAACGTGAGCGTCTACGCGAAGGTGGCACGTGGCTTCCGCGGCCCGACCATCCAAGGCCGCTCGGCCGTGTTCAACGCCGACTTCACCACCGCCGATTCGGAAACGATCCTGTCGTGGGAAGCAGGCGTGAAGAGCAGCCTGTGGGACAACCGCCTGCGCCTGAACGCCACCGCCTTCACCTACACCGTCAACGACATCCAGCTCAACGGCAATGATTCGGACGGCAACGGCGTGCTGTTCAACGCCGACAAGGCCAAGGCCTACGGCTTTGAAGCCGACATGGAACTGCGCCCGATTCCGAACCTGACCCTGAGCGCCGGCCTGAGCCTGCTGCACAGCGAGATCCAGGACAAGCGCGTGTATGCGCAGGTCTGCGCGCTGAACGGCGCCGTGGTGTGCACCGTGAACGACCCGACCATCAAGGTCGGTGCGAACACCTTCGCACAGATCGACGGCAACCCGCTGCCGAACGCGCCGAAGTACAACGTGAACTTCGCTGCGCGTTACGACTTCCCGGTCAGCGACGCCGGCACCATGTTCGTGTCCACCGACTGGAACAAGCAGGGTTACACCAGCTTCGTCCTGTACGACAGCAAGGAGTTCAACTCCAAGGGTGATTTCGAAGGCGGCCTGAAGCTGGGTTACTCCGGCAACTACGGTGCCTACGAAGTGGCGCTGTTCGCGCGCAACATCACCAACGAGAAGAACCTCAAGGGCGTGATCGAGAACTACATGGCCGCGGTCTACAACGAACCGCGTACCGTGGGTGTCTCGCTGAACATGAACTGGTAAGCACAGGTTCCATGCGGCACCCGGCAACGCCCCGCATCTGCGGGGCGTTGTCGTTTCCGCGACCTGCGTGCCATGACGGCGCGGATGCACATGCTATGGTCGCGCGCCGTGTTGAATGGATCTCGACCATGCTCCAAGGCGCTGTACCAGGCCCACGCCGAACCCGCTGCCGCCCTCCCGCTGCAGGCGCGCTGCGAAGCGCAGGTGGTCAGCTGGCGCGGGGCGACCGCATCGATGGGGTACATCACGCCGTACCCGCGCGAATCCAGTGGCACGCCGCCGCCGCGCTGGGTGGCCGACGCGAAGGCGGATGCGCGCAAGCACGTGCAGCACGGCCTGGATGAGGCAGGGCGCATCGTGTTCGAGCGCAGCCCGTCCGGCCGCATCGGCGTGTGGCTGCATGCGCCGGGTCGTCGCCAGTACCTCAGCTTCCATGAAGCTGGCCGCATCAACGCCGCCTGGGAGTTCCGCGAGGAAGGAGGACGACTGCAGGCGCTGGACCTGGTGGACGAGGGCCGCGGCATCGACCGCACCTGCCACTGGGAAGGCGACCGCCTGCTGCGTGAAGTGATGTGCAACTAAAGCACGGCGGGGCGCACGTGGTGGTGCCAGGATATCTACAGCTATGACGATGCCGGCCAGCTCGACCGCATCGTGCTGGAGTACCTGGACAAGAATGGCCGCGCTACCGGCCAGCGCCGCCTGCAGTACCAGCGGCCACGCCCGGGCGAGACGCTGGCGACGGTCACCGCCGGGGTCGAGCGGCTGCTGGTCGAGGCAATTACCGCGCAGCTGTCCCGCATCCCGCGCGATGAACCGCTGTACTGCCTGCTGCTGTGCTTCACCGAAAGCGACTTCACCGCGGCCTGGCCACCGTTCCTGGTGTGGGGCCGGCAGTCATACCGCGACGCGGTGCTGGCCCGTGGCGAGGATGTGGCGTACTACCTGTGGGCGCCGGATGAGATGCGCGGCGGGCAGGGCGATGCGGACGAATGCTGGTTCGATGACGAGGCGCTGGTCGAGGCCTGCAAGCGCCATTCGCAGTACATGGAGCTGCGCCGCAGCGACGTGTCGGCCAAGCGGGTGCTGAAGAACGTCGCGGCCTGGCTGGACGCGCCCGAGCGCCGCGCGCTGCTCAACACCACCGATGATTTCGTGGTGGCCGTGGCCGACAACACGGGCAGCATCGATCCGCTGCCCGGGATGCGCCGGGCGATCGGGCCGGAGCGCTGGGCCCGGTTGAAGGAGCGCGGTTACGTCTGAGCGACGGCGGCGGGGAAGCGTTGTGGACGTTCCCCGGTAGAGTCGACTGTCAGTCGACTGCTCTGGGCGCTGCAGAAGAGTTCCCGCGCTGCGGGCGATAGTCGACCAGCGGTCGACTCTACCCAGCCGGGATGCGCTGAGGATGGCGCCGGCACGAACCGGCGCCGTGCCATCAACGTGCCGGCAGCAAGGCCTTCAGGCGGGCTTCCAGCTCCTGCTGGCGCCAGCCGACCAGGGCGGCCGGCCACTGCCGGCGCTCCAGGTAGCTTTCCAGGTGCTTGCGCGAGGCCAGCACGCCGTCGGCCAGGCCCAGTTCGCGGCTGCGCTCGGCCACCGCATCCTGCAGCTTCTTCACCAGCTGCTTGTTGGTGTCGGTGGCCTGCATGGCCAGCGGCGCATCTGCTTCGTCGTCCAGCGGCGTCGACAGCGCCTGCCAGACCGCGCCGGCCAGCTTGCGCGGTGCCTTCGGGAACTGCTCGAACAGCTTGCCCAGCGCGGCCGCATCGGCCGGCGGCGTGCGCGCCAGGGTGGCGGCCAGTTCGTTGTCCAGGATCCAGCTGCGCGGGCGATCACTGCTGCGGGCCTGCACGTCACGCCAGCGCAGCAGGCGCAGCAGGCGGTGCTGGGCCGGTGCATCAAGGAACTGCGCCGCACGCATGGCCAGGTGCGGCCAGCGCTCTTCATCGTTGGCGACACTGGCCAGCAGGCGCTCTGCATCGTCGTGCAGCCACTGCTGGCGGCCCAGCGCCTGCAGCTTGCCGTCAATCGCATCATGCAGCGCGAACAGGTGCTCGACATCGTCGGCGGCGTACTGCAGCTGCGATTCGGACAGCGGCCGGCGCATCCAGTCCGACCGCGTCTCGCCCTTGGCCAGGGCGACGCCGGTGATTTCCTGCACCAGCTTCTGGTAGCCCATGCCGGCACCGATACCGGCCAACGCCGCGCCGATCTGGGTGTCGAACAGCGGCCGCGGCATCACCCCGCAGGTCCACTTGAAGGCCACCAGGTCTTCGCTGGCGCTGTGCATCACCTTGGTGATCGATTCGTCGGCCAGCCACGGCGCCAGCGCTTCGGGCATGCCGGGAATCAGCGGGTCGATCAGCAGGATGTCATCGCCGACGGCCATCTGCACCAGCGCAAGCTGCGGCCAGAAGGTGCGTTCACGGATGAATTCGGTGTCCAGGCCGATGCGGCTCGGGCGCTGCTGGCGGTAGGTGTCCAGCTCGGCGGGGGTGGTGATCCAGGTTGCCACGGGTCAGGGCCTACTACTCGGGTTTGCTCAGGCAGGGGAGAATAGCCTAACGTCGGTCCGCGTCCGTGTTGAAGGAGCTCCCGCTTGCGTTTTCCGCTGTCGTCCGCGCTGTGCACCGCCCTGGCCGTGGCCCTGGTCGGCTGCACACCGCCGCCTCCGGTGCCCGCCGACGGGGCCGGTGACGAGCGCCCGGCCCGGGAGCAGCCGGCACCGGCACCGGGGCAGGGCACGGTGACCATCGCCGATGACGATGCGGCCGAGGACATCCAGCAATGGACCCCGCCGCGGGTGGACCGGCAGCAGCGCAACCAGGCACAGCTGCGGCGTGCGGCCGAGCAGGCCTTCGCCCGCGACCACCTGTATGAGGATGCCGAGGCGGCCATTCCATTGTGGCTGGCCGTGCAGGAGGTTGATCCGGACGATCGCCAGGCCCGTGCCGGCCTGCAGCGTGCCCGGCGGCGCCTGCTGCAGCAGGCCGATGCGCTGCTGGCGCGGCCGCTGAAGCAGCGCGAAGCACTGGCCGAGGCCAGCCGCCAGGCGCTGGTGCTGCTGACCCTCGCGCCGAAGGACGAGAAAGTGCGCGTGCTGCAGGGTCGGGTCGAGACCGCGCAGCGCGTGGTGGCCTACAACCGTGCCGGTGAGGAGGACCTGCGTGCCGACCGCATCGGCGAAGACGGCGACGGTGCGATTCCCAATTTCCGTGAAGCCCTGGCCCTGGACGAGGACAACCAGCGTGCGCGGCAGGGCCTGGCTGCGGCCGAGAGCGGGCTGATCCGTCGTGCCGAGGACGCCGCGCGTGCGCGCGACTTCGCCAGTGCCGGTGCCTGGCTTGCCGAGGCCAGCAAAGTCCGCGATTCCTCGCCGACCATCGCTGATGCCTTCGAGCGCATCGAACAGATCCGCGCCGCCGCCCTGGTGCAGCTGCGCGACGGTGGCCTGCGCGACCTGACCACCCCGCAGGGCCTGAAGCCGGCGCGCGAGAAGCTGGCCGAAGCCCTGCGCATCGCCCTGCCGGGTGATCCGGTGGTTGCACAGCTGCGCGAGCGCATCGACCTGGCCACCCATTACGGCAGTTTCCGCCCGGGCCAGGTGTTCAGCGATGCGCTGCGTGACGGCGGCCGCGGCCCGCAGATGATCGTGGTGCCGCATGGCGGCTTCCAGATGGGCGCCGGCGATACCGAGCCCGGCGCCAGCGACGCCGAGCGGCCCTCGCACTACGTGCGCTTCGAGCGCGGCTTTGCGATGGCCATCACCGAGGTCACCGTGAGTGACTTCGAGCGCTACGTGAAGGCGACCAACGCCCGTCCGCGCGCGACGCGGCGTGGCCATTCGGTGGTCTATGACGAGCGCAGCGGCAACTTCATCCGCCGCAGCGGCGTGGACTGGCGCTCGGATTACGACGGCGGTCGGGCGATGGGCAATTCGCCGGTGATGCATGTGAGCGTGCGCGACGCCGAGAACTACGCCACCTGGCTGTCCGAGCAGACCGGGCGTTCCTACCGCCTGCCCAGCGAAGCCGAGTTCGAATACGCGATGCGGGGTGGCAACAGCGGCCGCTACCCCTGGGGCGATGCCGGCCTCCCACCGGAAGGCAACGGCAACTACACCGGCAGCCGCGACGTCTCGCCGTCGGGCCGGCACTGGCAGAACGCCTTCGTCGGCTATGGCGATGGCTGGTGGGGGCCGGCACCGGTGGCGACCTTCCAGGCCAATGCCTTCGGCCTGCATGACCTTTCCGGCAACCTCAGTGAATGGGTGGCCGATTGCTGGCACGCCAGCTACCGGCGCGCGCCGTCCGATGGTGCGGCCTGGTTCAACCCCGGCTGCCGCTC
This sequence comes from Stenotrophomonas sp. SPM, assembly GCF_003105135.1. Lineage (NCBI taxonomy): Bacteria > Pseudomonadati > Pseudomonadota > Gammaproteobacteria > Lysobacterales > Lysobacteraceae > Stenotrophomonas > Stenotrophomonas sp. SPM. Next base: position 57,855 of record NZ_QETL01000011.1, read on the forward strand.
GCGGGTGATCCGCGGTGGCAACTGGGCCAATGCCCCGGAACAGACCCGCGCGGCCTGGCGCCAGTCGCAGGACTCGGACACCACCAGCGCGCGCATCGGCTTCCGCCTGGTGCGCGGCATCTGAGACGGGCCGGGCTTCACCCGCCATGGGCGGCGGCGCACTAAGATTGCGCCGTGCCCGCCGGCCGGCGGGGTCTGCTGGAAGACCTGTCGATGCGCAACGATCCCTTTTCCCGCTCGCCGCAACAGGGCCCTCGGCGCGGCCTGTTCGGCAACATCCGCTGGTGGGTGCTGCTGCTGGCGGCCGGCTACGCGGCGTTCTACTGGTTTTCCAACCGCACGGTCGACCCCTATACCGGCGAGAAGGTGCTGATCGACAGCACGCTGGATGCCAGCCAGGAAAAAGCGCTGGGCCTGCAGGCCTACCAGGAGATCCTGTCGCAGGAGCGGCCGCTGGATCCGAACGCGCAGATCTCGCGCGACATCCGTGCCATCGCGCAGCGGTTGATCGCCAAGGTGGACGTTGTGGAGACCGCGCTGGCGCAGGAGCACGGCGTACAGCCGGGGCATTTCTCGCGTGATTTCGACTGGGAGGTCAACGTCATCCAGTCCGACCAGGCCAACGCGTTCTGCCTGCCAGGCGGCAAGATGGCGGTGTACACCGGCCTGGTGCCGGTGGCGCGCACGACCGATGCGATGGCGGTGGTGATGGGCCATGAAATTGCCCATGCGCTGCTGCGCCATGGTGCACAGCGGATGGCGCAGCAGAAGCTGACGCAGATCGGCCAGGTGGCAGGCGCGGCGAGCGGCATGGATGCGCAGCAGCAACAGATGATGATGTCGGCGATGGGCTACGGTTATCTGCTGCCATATGCGCGCAGCCACGAGACCCAGGCCGATGAGGTGGGGCTGATGCTGGCGGCAGCGGCCTGTTTCGACCCGCGCGAGGCGGTGCCGTTGTGGGAACGGATGGGGCAGGCGAGTGGCGGACAGTCGCCGCCGGAGTTTTCCTCGACGCATCCCAACCCGGGTACCCGGATCCAGAACCTGCAGGCGCTGATGCCGAAGGCGCTGGAGTACCGGCAGAAGTTCTGCGAGCAGGCAAAGTAGGGTGGTGTTTGTTTTGCAGGGCTTGCAGCCCTGCACCTGCTGCAAGCCAGGGCAACGTCAAAAGCCGGCATTCCTTGGGATGGCGGGGTGGGTCCGGTTGAGGGGGACGCCGTAAACCCCCCTCCGGGGTTCGGCCCAGCCGCTGGCGCCCGAGGCATGCCTCGGGCCCATGCCGCTCCCCCCCC